>JABGQU010000061.1 GCA_018648605.1 Anaerolineae bacterium
TCGAATTGCTTTGTAGACCGCCACTGCCATATCCCGCTGGCCCGGGCGGTAATCAACATAAGGGAAATCGAACTCATCAATCGTTTGATCACGCTGTAACCGCCGTTCACGAACTTTACGAAACCAAATTAGGTAAGGCGTTATCAATTCATTGAAAAAAACTTCCAACTCGGGCAGGGTGTAATCTTGTTCAAAGGTCTTTTCAGTCTGACTATCCAGTTGATAATAAGTTAGGTGAATGCGGATTTCGGATAAATTTTCTTGTTTGGAAAAGATATAGGCGTAGCATTTGGCCTGTCCCCAATGCAGTGGGTTGTGATTCTCACTCACCAGATCAAGCGCTAGCGTGGTTGTTTTGATCTCTTCAATGACTACTGGCTTCCGAGTTGCATAGAGTCCATCAATCCGCCCCCGAATTTCTAAGGGCAGCTCTTCCTCGGCAACTCGAAAGGCGACTTCCACTTCACTTTGGTAGCTCTCCGGTCGGGAGCGCTGCACTTTTTTATGACCCTGCGTACCCGCCTGTGCCCGCCCCGGCTTTTGAAAGCTGCCTGGCGTAAGATCACCCTCCTGGAGGGTAAATTCTACAAGACTGCGGACGGAGACGCTATGAATTTGCTGGGGTTCTTCTATAGAGGGCATAGTGGCCTGGTAAAAAATATAGAGAATGATTGAGCGAGTTCTTTTTCGATACTATTGATAACCAAGAGCTAGTCTAATGCGTCATTCTTTTTGCGCAAGAAACCCCATAAAAACCAACCAGCGACAAAAAGGGTGAGCATCCCCAAAATAAGTCCCCAGTTCAATCTGCGTGGTGGCTCTGCTTCAACAATAGCAGGCGGGGTTGCCGTTGGCGGTGATTGCGTCATGGTGGGAAGGGGAGAAGGCTGTATCGAGGTTGGGCTGGGTGTGAGTGTCGGTGTGGCAGGCGGGGTCACAAGAAGAAGCAGTTTTTGCCCTGGGCGAATAACCGATGCGCTATTCAGTCCATTCCAATTCAACAAGTCTGCAAGCGGGACTTCATACAAGCCAGCGATCCACGAGAGTGTCTCTCCACTCTGGACGACATGGTAGTATTTCCCGTCCGCTTCTGGTGTTAGCCTCTGGAGAACGGTCAGCGTTGGGCTGGGGGTGATATTGCCCCCAGAGATCACTAGCTTCTGCCCGATCTGTAGAGGCCAATCTGCCTGAAGCCCATTCAACGCTAATATCTGCTCCACAGAGATATGATAAGCATCAGCAATGGTGACCAGCGCCTGATAAGCCTGCACTTCATGCACGATCTTGCCATCCGCATCCGGCGTTTGGATGGCGAACATGCCAAAGGGCGTTGGGGTTGCATAACCTTCCGTATCCTTGTTTGGAATAAATAAGCGCTGTCCAGCGTTCAATTGGCTTTCGCGGGATAAGTTATTCCAGGTCTCAAGGTCACGGATAGAGATTTGGTAGGCGATCGCAATTGACCAGAAGGATTGCCCTGCCTGAACAATATGGTAGACCTTGCCATCTGCGTCCGAGGTAGCAATGCTCACTGGCACGATCAGTTGAGATGTTGTGCCTGCTCCAGTCCCTGATGATGAAGTTTCTCCTGATGATGACGAACTGCCGCACTCCTGTCCGGACACATAGGCAGCTTGCAGGACGTAATAGGTTCTGCCATTTACCGTAGCGACACCAGCACCAACATTGCAATATGCCGCGGTAACTGCCGGACGCATATGATCTGGATCAGCCCAGACGGCCATAATTTCATCAATGCCCATACCGTTACTGCTCATGGCAAAGTTTTCCGTTCCCCAAACAGTCCCGCCACTGCCATATCCAGCAGCAGCCAGGCGACCGCGCACATCCCCAATATGCCAGGACATGCTGTTTGCTGCCATTGTTGCGGCTGTAGATTGGGCAACAGCATTGATGATAGGATCTTCTACAAGAGCTGGCAGTCCATAGGAGACACGCAAGGTGTTCATCGCAATGATTAACTCATAGGCACTGGTCCGATTTGGCGCAGGAAGAATCTCATCAGCTTGGACAACTCGCGGCTGACAGAGCGCTCCGAATACGAATACGATGAGCACAAAACGGTTAAGAAAACACTGAATACGCATAAGGCAATTATACAAGTCATTTCAAAAACAGGTTTCTATTACTTTGATAAACGTTTTTCCCTGTCAGCCCTTGTGGAAATGGCTACATCTCACTCAAGGGTGAGCAGATATTGATTGAGATGAGGAGAAGGCATTACAATACAATCAGTCTGATCGGCCCCTGAAAACGGCTCCAGAGCCCCAATTAGAGGTGGGACATACAGGAGGCAGAAACAAGATCAATACGAAAAACATTTTCATCAGAGCGAATATTGTAAAGCTACGAGAAACAGAAGTGCTTCTTAGAAAGTCTTTTTCAAAAACTGGAGAACGCTTATGGACACAATGATCTTATCCAACCGCTTACTAAGACTACTAGACGGATTCCACGCTGCCAGACCAGAAGTCTTTGCAGATCGAGCCGTATTGGTTACGCAAGCTTACGCCGAAACCGAAGGGCAGCCGATACTCCTGCGGCGGGCGCGTATGATGGAGAAAATTCTCGACGGCGTCCAGATTTTGATCCGTGATGGCGAGCTGCTCGTTGGCTGCAAAACACCCGCTATTCTGGGGTCGCCTCTATACCCCGAAATCGCCTGCGACTGGATCGAAGATGAACTCGATACCATGGCAGATCGTGACTACGCCCCCTTTTATATCAGTGAAGAAACCAAGCAGACTCTGCGCGGTGAAGTCCTTGATTACTGGCGCGGCAAACAAGTCTACAACCGCATCATGGATGTGCTCCCGAAGGATATTGTCCAGGCGACAGCGGAAGGGTTGTATTTCCACTATTACCTGAACCGCTCTATCGGGCATATCACCGTTGACTACGAACGTGTCATCAAGAAAGGTTTCCTCGGCATCAAAGCAGATGTCGAAGCAGAATTTGCAGCCATTGACTTTGAAACAGAGGGTGGGCTTCAAAAACACTATCTTTTACAAGCAATGTCCAGAAGCTGTGATGCAGCGATTCACTTTGCCGAGCGTTATGCCGATGAATCGGGACGTCTGGCAGCCGATGAAAGTGACGCCCTGCGCCGTGCGGAATTGGAAGAAATTGCCACGATCTGCCGCCACGTCCCAGCGCAGCCTGCTCGCTCCTTTCGTGAAGCCTTGCAATCCTTCTGGTTCGTACACCTGATCCTGAATTTGGAATCGAACGGCTACGCCATCGGTCCAGGTCGCTTTGATCAATATCTCTATCCCTATTATCGTGCCGATATCGACGCAGGTCGCTTGAGCCTTGAGGAAGCGCAGGAATTGCTTGGCGCTCTCTGGATCAAATTCAACGAGTTAACGGTCGTCAAAGAGGGCGGCACGGCAAAGGCCAGCACAACCTACAACGATTTCCAAAACTTAAATTTGGCAGGGCAAACCCGTGACGGGCGGGATGCAACCAACGAGCTATCCTATCTCTGTCTTGAAGTTACCGGAACCATGCAACTCCCGCAACCCCAAATTTCGGTACTGGTATCAGAAAAAACACCAGAGCGCTTCGTCCGCAAAACATCCGACGTGATTCGTCTGGGGTTTGGGATGCCGTCGGTCTTCAACGAAGACGAATTGACTGCCGCATTGCTGCACAAAGGCAAGACTTTGCAAGATGCCCGTATCGGCGGCATTAATGGCTGTGTAGAACCGTCCGTGCAAGGCAAGGATATGATGGCATCCAGTGGCTATTTCAACCTGCCCAAATGTCTCGAACTGACCCTGAATAACGGTGTTAATCCGCTCACCGGCAGTCAGCTTGGTCCACAAACGGGCGAACTCAGCGAACTGAAAACTTTCGACGATCTGATGGAAGCCTACCGTCAGCAAGTTGAGCACGGTGTCAGCCGAAAAGTGATATACGACAGCATCGCCCGCCAGGTTTATGCCGAGTATTGCCCTGTGCCTTTCACTTCCCTGCTGATGGATGACTGCATGACCAAAGGTCTCGACTTCCACGCAGGCGGCGCTCGCTACAATTTACCCCTGATGTGCGGCGTCGGCACTGGCACAATCGCAGATTCTCTCGCAGCGCTGAAAAAGGTCGTTTACGAAGACGGAACCTTGCTACTCACCGAACTGGTGGCCGCCATGCAGAATAACTTTGAAGGTCAGGAACGCTTACGCCAACTCCTGATCAATCGTGTTCCCAAGTGGGGCAATGGCGATGATTATGTCGACAGCCTCGCCCATCAGGTCGTGGAACTCTTTATCGACGAACTGGAAAAACATAGGAATCAGCAAGGCGAACGCTATTCAGCCAATATGATCCCCACCACGACACATATCTTTTTTGGGGATTTGACCGGAGCGACCCCGGATGGACGCTTGGCACATGCTCCCCAATCGGATGGCATCTCCCCAACACATGGGATGGACAAAAAAGGACCCACCGCCGTACTGAGTTCCATGTCCCGGCTGGATCACGAACGTTGCAGCGGAACCCTGCTCAATATGAAATTCCACCCATCAGCACTCAGCAGCGAAGGCGATATGAGCCGCTTCTCCAATCTGATCCGAACCTATTTCAAATTGGGTGGTCATCACATGCAATTCAATGTACTCTCAGGCGAGACCTTGCGTGCGGCGCAAGAAAATCCAGAAGAATATAAGCATCTCATCGTTCGTGTGGCAGGCTACAGCGACTACTTCATCCGCCTGAGCAAAGATACACAGGATGAGATCATCTCCCGCACCGAATACGGCGCTGTGTGACCGCGATAACGCAGGAACTTACTGGCTGGGTCTTTAACATCCAGCATTATTCGGTCCATGACGGTCCTGGCATCCGCACGACGGTCTTTCTCAAAGGCTGTCCCTTACGCTGTTTGTGGTGCAGCAACCCAGAATCGCAGCAACTAAAGCCGCAGATCCTTTTTGAGAACACCAACTGCATCCGCTGCGATACTTGCATGGAAATCTGCCCTGAAGATGCTATCGCCGTTAACGAGGATGGCATCCGTCAGATTATTGCGGAGCGCTGCACGCTTTGTGGCGTGTGCATTGATGAATGTTATGCTGAGGGTTTGGAGTTGATTGGCAAGGAAAGAACGGTTGCCGAGGTGATGGCCGAGATCAAAGCCGATCAGACTTTCTATGACAAATCCAGCGGCGGGATGACCTTGTCGGGCGGCGATCCAACTATGCAACATCCATTCAGTCTGGAAATCCTGAAACGTTGTAAGGCGCTTGGTATCCATACTGCCCTGGAAACCAGCGGACATACAAGTTGGAAGATATGGGAATCTTTTTTACCTTATCTCGACCTGGTGCTCTATGATGTGAAGGAAATCGACTCTGATCTTCACAAGCAATGGACGGGGGTCTCGAATGACTTAATTCTGGAAAATCTGAAACGCCTCACCAAGAGGGATGTCTCGGTGATCGTACGCCGACCGGTTATCCCCGGCTACAATGACAGCGCAGATTCGATCCATGCGCTAGGACGTTTTGTGAGTGAGTTGTGTAGCATCAAAGAGATCAATCTATTGCCCTATCACAATTTCGGCAAGGGGAAATATGAACGGCTAGGTATGGAATATGCTATGGGCGATAGCCCCTCGCTGAAAGGAGCTGACAGACCTGAACTAGCTGATATTCTTCGCTCTTATGATTTGAATGTTAAGATCGGGGGATAGACCTGCTTGGGCAGATACTGCAAAGCTTTTTGACTTTTCCTTAGCATTTTTAACGCCAGTTTGGCCAAAAAACATCCATTTGATACTGTCGATTCTATCTATACTATCTGGGTCCAGCCTCTTGGATTCACTACAGTTTATGTCTCATTATTACTGATTTTGGATACCTAAAATATGGATCAAGGTGATGGTGGTATGTCATATTTCTCAAGATTGCTTGTATCTCCAACCACGGTCGCATATTCTCCCCACAGCCAACAAGTTCCGCTTGCAACAGGATTGTTGATGATCCAGTAGTTATAAGACGTTTTTTTGCCCACGACTTCTGCAGTTTCTCCAACCTTTAGCTCTCCAATATAAGCATACGTTTTACCAGGACCTGTGCGACAATTTGTGCCTACACTTACGCTCACCTTTGGATTAGAAGATACTGAAGCAGCAGGCGTAGGTAAAGGTGGTATGACAAATTCCTGAAGATTGTTCGTATCTCCAACCACGGTCGCATATTCTCCCCACAGCCAACAAGTTCCGCTTGCAACAGGATTATTGATGATCCAGTAGTTATAAGATGTTTTTTTGCCAACGACTTCTGCGATCTCTCCAACCCTTAATTCTCCAATAAAATCATAAATTTTGCCAGGACCTGTACGGCAATTTGTCCCTACACTTACGCTCACCTGTGGCACAGATAATGTCGTGCCTGTAGGCGAAGGTAATGGTGGTATGTCATATTCCTCAAGATTGCTCGTGTCTCCAACCACGGTCGCATATTCTCCCCACAGCCAACAAGTTCCGCTTGCATCAGGATTCTTGATGATCCAGTAGTTATAGGATGTTTTTTTACCAACGACCTCTGCGTTCTCGCCAACCTTTAGCTCTCCAATATACGCATACGTTTTGCCGGGACCAGTGCGACAATTTGTGCCTACACTCACACTCACCTTTGGATTAGAAGATGCTGTGGCAGTAGGCGTGAGCGAAACAGCGGGCGTGAGCGAGGCAGTAGGTGTGAGCGAGGCAGTAGGTGCAACGACCGAAGGAGTAATTATTGGGAGTGAGGTTGGTGTAGCAGTGATTTGCGGAAGAACATCTTGGCTTGCTTCTACCGTGGAAGCAACGGATGTGCTAATGACCTCGTTGACACCCATAGTAGACGCCACCGATGTTCCAACAAAGCTATTATAGGCTTCCAAGGTAGATGCTGCAGAAGTGGCCACTATGCTATCATTTTCTTCAATATTTAATACAGTAGAAGTCGGTATGGCATCACCCCTGGGGACTTCTGTTGGCAACATGGAATTTCTGGTAGTGCAGGCAGGGCTGATGAATAGAACCGTGCTAAGTACGAGTAATACACTTATTTTCTTCATAAATTTGTTAACCACCTTTTTCTATGAGCCAATTAGCTCTACAATTGCAGGACAAAACTTACAAGTTGAATCTAAGACTAAAAACAAATCTCTTTGAGAACATTATGACATTTCCCGAAAATAAGTTCAATAGAGAAGTTTAATCGTTGCTTTTGCGATACGTCATATCCAATGGGCAAATATGTTGAAAAACTAATCGAGTCTCCATTGGATTCTGTCCGATAGCTTTGACGACATATAGTGATTACTACTCGCTTAGTTCGCGCCTAATTAAGAGAAAACAGGATTAATAAGAGAGGGCGCAGCGGAACCCGTATGTATTGTCTGTGACACGCGGATACCTACCAAAGCGATCTGCAGCGCCTAAGGATTTGATATCGGAGGAACTCCACGAGCCCGCGCGCCGCACGCGCCCTGCGCTAATTAAGCTTCCCGGTCCCTGCGGGTTTACCACCCCATCTGGCAGCGTCGTACGATACCCTGAAGCATACCAATCGTTAACCCATTCCCACACATTACCACTCAGGTCATAAGCGCCAGTCCATGACACCCCATCCGGCTTGCTGCCCACAAACCATGTTTGGCCACCGGAATTACCGCCATAGACTGCGTTGTCTTCCACAAAGGTGTTTCCCCACGGATACATCAAAGCATCCGGCCCACGCGCAGCGTATTCCCATTCCGCCTCGGTTGGCAGTCGTGCCCCACGCAACTCGCAGAACGCAGCCGCCTCATACCATGTAATGCCCACACGTGGTCGATCTGGCTCTGTCCATTTGCCTGTACGCCCTGCAAACCCACCAAAGTCAGCAAACTGCCCGTTGGTCACCTCGAACACGTCGATCCAGAAAGGTTCCAAAAAGCAAACACGGCGCACCGGATCTTCGATAGCACTTTCATTTCCCATCTGGAAACAGCCCGCAGGGACAAGCGCCATCGCCACACCGTTGACCTCTTCGACGAAAGGTGTCCAGTCATCGTTCTGGGTCACCCCAATACAAGAGATCTCCGATAGTCCTGCCGCCTGGCATTCTGCGGCACTTGGTGGTTGTGATGTATTCTTTAGGGGAAGCGCTATGAACTCCTGGGGGCCGCCATCAAACGCGCCCGCCCATGCAAGCCCCGCTGTAACTAGCGTCAGGGTCACCAAAACCAGCACCAGCGATTTCCACGCCTGCTTGATCGATGCAAGAATCTGCCATGGGCGGTGGAGTAATTGCTTGTCCAGCTTCATGGCTGCAGATTTTTGCCTTTTAGCTTTCTTTACTTGATCCTCATCCGAATTCGCCAAGCGCTCCAGCAGTTCATCAATGGCTTCGCGCACCTTGCTAATATCTGGATCCTCGGTGCGCTCGTACCAACGAATGCTCAATTCTTCAATCTTGTGGCGTATTCGGGTTATATCGAGTTCGTCGGCTGCGTTGCCGGTCTTTTCTTCATCTGGTATCTCTGCAGCCAGATCATCTTTCTGCGCGGATTCTGGTGCCATATCAAACATCTCAGGATCGTCTGTTTCGCTTGTGGCATCCTGGGTCTCTGTGTCTACAGTGAGTACCAAAGCAGGCTCTGATATGGGTGCAATGGTCATGGGTCCCAGTGACATCCACAACTTTAATAACCCGATTACCCCAAACGCTCCAAACCTGGAGATTTTCATGATGATTGGCTTTACACGCGTTAAAAACTTACCCATACGATAAGCAGGAGAACCGATCCCGGATTCAACCAAACGGCTGGTGCAGTTCTGTTGTTCGGCTTCAGCGACACACATTCTTATCAGAAACAGTGCGACAGCTTCTGAAGTGATCCCGTCACTGAAATCCAGCACCTGGTCCATGAGTAAGTATTCGGGAAAATCAAAATTGGATCGAACCTTAATGACAAAGATCAGCTTGCTGGATTCACGAGCGAGGACATATTCCTTTTGGCAATACTCGGACTCGATTGATTCTGCTGAAAGCAGGTACACAAAACCGTCGCACCTGGCTAGCATCAGCCTGCCGCGGATTTTCTCCCACCACTTTCTCCCTGTATGTGGATGACAGTTATGCCATACCTCGTGAACAGTTTCGAGCATGCAGACAAACTGTTCACAAAAAGATTGGTCTACGTGGGCACAACTTATGAATAGTTGCATTGGCTTGGTCCAGCATGTTTAGGAAGAAGGAAAACTTTTGTTATCGAAATAAACCAGCTATCGATTTTCTTAAACTGCCCGGGGTTTATGACCCGCAATACTGCTGGTAAGGATTTTTGCACCCGACCCTCACCGAGGCGGAAGCGCAGCGTCGCCGAGTCAGGTGCGAGCTGGGTTGGGCAGCATTCAATCATCTTTTTGGGCTAATCGTTTTTCGATTTCTTTAGAAGTCTTTGTGATCGATAAGCCTCCAAGCGCCGTGCAGCGTAAAGCTGAGGGAATCACCTTGCCAACTTCATCCATGGTTTGAATTACTTCATCGAGATGGATGACCGGGTCATAATCGGCTAAGGCCATATTGGCACAAGCCAGGGCATTGCTGGCAGCCATCACGTTTTTACCTAAGCAGGGCACTTCTACTCGGTTGGCAACCGGGTCACAAATCATTCCCAGTATATTTTGGAGCGCCATAGAGGCCGCATTGACAGCTTGCTGAGTTGATCCGCCCGCCAGAGTAACCAGCGCTGCGGCAGCCATTCCTGATCCAGATCCGCATTCGGCCTGGCATCCACCGACCTCAGCAGCAAAAGTCGCATGAGCAGCGATAAACACGCCAATGACGCCTCCTGCAAGCATGGCTCGCGTTATATCATCCGGTGAAAGACCCAAAGCGCTGGCAGTTCCAATAACCGCACCGGGTAACCCTCCACAAGCCCCGGCCGTTGGTGCGGCAACGATTAAACCCATCGCGCTCTTCGATTCCATCAAGGCTGTGGTATAGAGAATGATTTGATTCAACACACCCCCCTCGATCAAATGACGATTTTCCATCTGAGTCTGAAATTTACCGGATTGATAACCCAGAATCCGGTCGGTATATTCTGTACCAGCCAGGCCTGCGTGAATAGCATTCTGCATAATGTCAGTAATATCTGCCATCTTTTGCATTACCTGATCATCGCTGATAGCCCCTCTTGAGCGCTCATAATAAACAGCCAATTCCCATAATTCGAGATTTTTATCGTTGTTATACGCCAACATCTCCGCACAGGTGGTAAACGGCACTTTAATATTCTGGAATGACAAAATCGGGAGTACTGGCGCGATTTGTTTAATAGATTGGATATCGAATTTGGCGCACAATTCAGAGAGAGTTTCCTGATCAAAAAAATCCTGAGACTTGATCTCAACAAACTGAGTAGTCGCATCATGCAAGAGGTGAATTTCATCAGCCGAGATATTCTCATGCAAGTATGCCAGCAACCGATCCTTATCAGAGGCGAAATAAATAAGGGTTTCGTAGTAGTCGCCCGCCATTGAAATTTTGAGACCGTCGATCTCAATCACTTCGATAATGCCTCCCCCGGTGGAGATAGCCATTACAGTGTGTGTTTCTTTGGCATTGGTGACTGTCATTTTGTATGTATTCGGATGCTCAGCGTCGATGGGGGTAATTTCGATTTGTACGTTGATGCCCGCTTCTTGAATCGCCTTTGGGGAATCCGCCAACCGTTCATCCGTAGCATCCCACCCTAAGAAACCGCCAAATAACCCCATATCCGAGCCTTGGCTTTCATATGTGGTTGCCAGTGAGCCGTCCGGATCAAATTCGATGAGTACAGCTTTGATTTCCCCATCCATTAAGCCTCGGACCATTTTACCGATCCGTACAGCGGCAGCACAATGAGAACTGGAAGGCCCACGCATGACAGGGCCAATCACATCGTTGAAAATACTTGGGTAGGTTTGGGGTGAGTTGCTCATAGCTGGCTTCCTTTCTTTACACTTGGATTAAAACAACCGTTTACTGAGTTACTTTTGGAAAATACACTTTGCGGGCTAACAAGTTGTTTACTTTTTTGGCAAAGCAGCGTTCAGTAGAATGTAAGATACCTGCTCTATTCAGCCTTTCGACAAATATTTCTGAATAGGGTCCCAATGAATTCCAAATGAAACCAAAAGCATCAATATGCTCACGAAGAGCAGAATGATTGGCTGAAAGATGTAGCCTGAAACTAATCCGATGATAACAAAGTACCCATGAAACCCAAATGGAACCCAGAAAGCCAAAGAAGAATGCTCATCTCTCTGGCGAATGGCATCTCGCCTTGCAATTAAGATACCCAAGGAAATCAAAACAACAGTAATGGTTGCTAGCCAATCGAATTCTTCTGGAACAATCCGGGTTATAAATAGATTCGTACCCAACACTCCAAAAACACCTAAACCCATTGCCATCAAAGGGGCTAACCATACCTTTATTGGGCTCTTGAGTTGATCAAATACTCGGAAGAATAAGGAAAACGAAAAGATTACCCAAAACCAGGCCCAGAAATTCTCGAAGGGAACACCATAATATTCGTTCGCTAAACTTGAGCCCCAATCCCACATCCCTAAACGGATAGCAAGAGCATCCATAGCCAAATCAATATTTAACGCTAGCAGGCCATCCAGAAAGGGCCGAAGATACCAAGGCAACTTTGTGCTATTTGAAAACAACATCGCGCTATAGAGAATAATGCCCCACCCGACCCCAATAACAACGGGAACTGTATCCACCATGACGATAAACCGACCATAGGAGTAAGCGTCAAGTTGAACAATCGTTGCCCACTCCAGCAAAACCCCAAAAGCGACTCCTGCCAAAAGCCTGAGCACTGCTTGAAGACCTTCTTTTATTGCGTGCCGGAGACACAAGATGAACAAACTAAAAAGTAAGATTTCAAATATCGTGAAATAGATGCTCATAATATTGAGAGATACTCCCTTCCTTCTCTTTATTATACTTAATGCTACTAGTATTCAACTACACTTAATTACGCCATCTAGTGTTGAGCAAGCTATTCTTTCGGGCGAGTTACTAAGCTATGGTATCCGTAAGCTTTTCTTCTAGAAACTCAGTAAGAGCGTTGATCAACTGTGCTGTTTTCGCAGGAGAAAAATCCTTGTCACTTGGTGTATGAATTTTGGGGATATAAAATCCCCCAGGAATGATAGTTTTATCAGCATAGGAAATATCAATCGCCCCTTTCTCCCGAAAGGTGTAATTGTCGGAAAGTGGAACCCTTTTCATATCAAGCATTTGAGTTTGCGGAAGGTGTTCCTGTAAAAAAGGCAGCACTTCCTGAGCAACGCGATTATTATGGTGATAAACAAGTAAAGGAATTTCACCCCGAGAGATACAATCCAAATTGACAATAATCGTATTGACGCGGAGATGATTTTCTTTTTGCCAGATCCTTTTCAACGCATTTGAGCCGATCAAACCCCATTCCTCATTGTCCAAAAAGACAAATTGCACCTTATCCTTGAAGTTCTTATCTTTAATTTTTTCCGCTAAAGCCAAGAGGCCAATTACTCCGCTGGTATTATCTTCCACATTATTGGGGTTTGGAAAAAAGATCGGGATCACAAATAAGATGCTCATGATCCCCAGATATAGCACTGCCCAAAATGTCAGGCCATTGAGTGTCAGCCAAAGATGAATTTCGCTAAGGATCAAGGTTAGGATAATCAGAAAGATCGAAGCCAGGACTTGTCTGGTATGACCAAAGAGTGTGAAGGCTGATGAAATTCCCCAAGGCATGATCGTTGGGGTGTCGTAATGAGCTAGAAAGACCACTTCAGGCTTCTCACATTTTGTGGAAAGCAACCTGTTGGTGAAACCCCAGCGCTTGACTTTTACTCGCTCGCTTTTGTAGTTACGCGCTTGTAGTTCTTCATCGATTCTGTCGAGAAAGCGCTCTTTTTCTTGGCCGGTCAGACGACGTGAAAACTGTGCCGCAAGATCTTCGTTCCATTTTTCCAGTAATCTAATATTCATTTTTTCCAGCCCTGGTTTTCCCATTGAAGTGTACATTGGCTTTCTTGAGCAATCGTTTCGATAATAGGGGAAAGGAAAACGTTTATTTTCTGCGTGATGACTGAAAGCTCATAAGGCGTGTTCTCTGTGCCATTGCGTTCCAGAAAGGCGATCCATTGCAAAATTTTCTTCTCTGCGAATTCTTCAGAAAAGACGTGAATCGGGTTGGATGGGATTTCTGTTTTGCGATGGCGAAAGGTTTGTATGATCGCTGTCTGGAGCAGGGAGCCCTCGAAATCAAAATGAGTGGCTAAAAACCATATGTCATAAAAATCCTTCATACGGCTATTAATCTCGCCAAGATAGATCATTGCCTGGAATTTCTCAGCGATCACACTTTCTTGCGGATAGTTCTTTAGCTTTGGGGCGGGATAAGAGAGTAGGGTTGGATATTCTGTACGCACAGGATTTGGGAAAACTTGGTCAGAGAAACCAACATCAATCTGCATTTTTATGCGCGCTTTTCCAAGATAGCCAAAAAACTCCAGACGTACACCCTCATAATCTGCATCCTCCTTGATCAGGGTGCCTTGTACATTTTCTGGCGGAAAGGACATGCCATCTTCTACTACGGACAGTGAGCAAATTTCCTGGGTAATACTGACCAGGTTATTTACTCCATTGGACATAGAACCCAATAGATCAATATCCCTTGTAGAACGATGTAAAGGGCCTCCCCAAAGCTGAAAAGCTAAAGCTCCCTTGAGGATAAAATCATCACAATAGGGAGATTGGCTAAGACGGTAGAGAAAACGCTCAATGGCATAGTATTGAAGATAATCATTTAAAGGGCGCCCACTGGTACGGGCCTGTTTCAATAAGCGGCTGTGAACTGATGCAGAGATATTTTTGGTCATAGCAGCGCTTCCAGGTACGGGGTAATGAGCGATGCCACACGGTTTAGACGTGCATATTGCATGAGCAGATCGAGATTACAGCGTTTTTCTTCAATAGCCTGACGCAGCGCTTCCAAAGCTACATCCATGCCTATCTTTTTGCGAAACTTGAAAGAATCCGCAATTGTTTTTTCCAAAGAATAGATTTTTAGAGGAATGCCATCAACAATTTCTTTCTGAATGCCCGCCTCATATATTTTGGGTGACATTTTGAAGATGCGTAGCGGGGGGTATTTGATGCGAGGTTTCTCAGTGTTGGCTGGCATGGCAAGATAAACAAAATGGGGAATTTGGGTAGTCACACCGTAAAAATCCAGGGCTGAAATAAGACAAACCACCCCCTTGGGCACCTGCAAGCTAACCTGGATCAGGTCTTTATTGGAAGACAATTCCATACTCGCCAATCTGTAGAGCCCTCGGTTCTCCTGAATGATTTTCCCTGCATCTCTCAAGGCATAGAGGGTACGCGAGCTAATACCCAAATCCAGGGCTTGTCGGGTCCTGAGCCAGCCTTGTTTTTTCTTGAATAGATCTAAAGCGGTTTCTTGTGCTGATTTTTTCATAGGCATTAATGCGTAATAATCTAGTAAGTTTTCGTAAAACTTACTAGATTATTATACACGTTTTTCTGTTATTAGGCCCCTCACTAAAATGCTATAATTCATTCTATGCCCCTATCTAATGACGACGAGATTATACAAATTATTGAGGACTTCGCCCACGACCTTGGTGATAATATTGACATTGATGATTACCTACCTTTTCTTGTTCGCCTGCTAAAAGAGATTGAACTTGACGCGGTGCATGGTCATAAAGATAATTTCAGCGCATTTCACCGGGTGTTGAATGATCTGGGTGGTGAAATTCAAGAACGGCTGAATAGCGGGAAATGGACAGATAGCTAACATTGTTTTCATGAAAAATATTATGACTCTAGATGACCGATTTCTAGATTATCTATAAAGACTGAATATGTTTCTGGTTAGGAATTCGGATTTCCATAAGCTGTACGGACTTATCGGCATTCCCATGCCGTCTACAACAACTCGTGGATCTCATTCCAAATTTAGGCGTGAGTAGACCCATCTTCTCCCCTCTCCCGACTGTGCGGCATCGACCGTTTACCCCTACGTTTTCACCGTTTTACACACTTGAGAAGCTCCTTTTTAATTAAATTTGCACATGAGCGGGGTACCCTTGCTCATAAGACGCTAATATAGGCGTATTATGACTGTATCCCCCACCTTTATTGGCTTCTCAGAGTCAGCAGAAACCTGGGAGCGCCTCCCCTACGATTGGTTTGATATCTGGCACGTTGTTCGCAATGAGCATGGATCACGCTTTGCCCCCATGCTCAAAATGACCGAATATATTCTCAAGCACACCTGGGAGACAGGCAGATTCAACGGACAGGTTCAACTATCCGCAAATGAGATTCGCCTGGGGCGGCGTCGCAATAAGTTTGAACGTTTTGACAACGGCACAAGCATATCCGAAAATTCGGTTCAGAACGCAGGAAAAGCTTTAGTCGAATTGGGTTTACTGGAGATCGAACAGGATCAAGCCAATCTGGCACGTCGCCTGCGCACCTATCGTCCCCGTATCCATGAAAAAAACGAGGGAAACACAGGCAAACCTTTTAGCGGTTTTCCTCCCCCAACACAGAACTACTTCAAAGTCCCCAAAGTCTGGACTGACATCACCACGAATATCACCCGTGCGTCAACCATTCTTGCCGTTGAATATCTATTCCGCCATACCTGGGGTCTCAACAATAAAGAGCGTGTCTGGCTCAGCGCAGATGAGATCGCAGAAGGTCGCCTGTATGACAATGGACGTCGTCGCTACGACGCGGGCACTGGCTTCGATGTTTCGTCTATTCATCGTGCGCTGAAAGAAGCCTTGGCGCTGGGATTGGTTGTCTGGACAGAGAGATATGAAGCAGGCATTACCACACGCTTGTTCAATCTCCGCATCAGCAGAGAACCTGCCCAAGCCTGTGACACGATTGAGTAACCTGCATAAAACACACGATGTCGTACAGATTAAACGGAGTATGCAACACACTTTAAACGGTTGATGTCGCACACCTTTTTGTCCGGATAGGCAGCTAATCTAGCGATAAATCAGACGATATCTTTAATACCACTTGCAATACCGCTTGAAAAGAAATATCTTTGGCAAAATCATTATCTTTACGGTATTGCTCCCAACGTTGCTGCATTTCCTTGTCATTTTGTATGTTGGCCAAGATGTTTTCTATATCTCTGAAAGTATGGAGAGAATTTCTGTGCTCGGAGGTAGCTTGAAAGGCATCCGAAAACACCTTTGCGCTAAAAGCGTCAGGAAAAGTTTTTAGAAGGATATAGACATCGTAAAAATCTCTGGGGCGGGTGTTGAATATCCCCCTGCGCAAAATGGTTTCGACTTTTTCTGCTAATATCGTTTCGAGATTATAGGCCCATATATCTATTGGTTTCTCATCAAAGACTGATTGGAATTGGTGTCGTATTGCACCTGGAGTGATTCTGTCGCCAGCGGTAATGTCGACTTTCAAGGGTGTCGCGATCGTTTCATACTGGGCAATAAAGCTGGCCCGAAATCCCCCATACACATCATCTTCTCGAATCGGTTTAATGTGCTCGAGCGTGAATGTGATGTCATCATCCAATTGAATAGAGCAAATTTCGGACACTATATCCACAAGCACATCTTCAGAAAGGGGAAAACTTCGCAAAGTGGTATCCATATCCATGGTAGTTCTACTGCCAATGCCGATCATGGATGCGATCAACATCCCCCCTTTGAGAACGAAAGCGTCCTGATAACTTGATATAGAAATTCTTTCCAAAAAGCGTTCCAAAAAATAACTCTGTAAAACAGCTTGAGCAGGAATGTGATATTCCTGGGCTTTATTTCTGGCTCTGGCTTTGAGTTGCATTGCCTTATTCATGAAAGAACCTCTATAATTTCCCTCACCCTTTTTAAAACACGAAGTTTCGTTGCATATTCAAAAAGGCGATTAAAATTTCTGTCTTTATGATTTACATAATTTTTCAGGGCTTGATTTTCGATCTGAATATCAATTTTGTTTCTGTTTCGGATGATGTCGCAAATCGTTCTTTCCAGGTTAAAAGTCTTAATAGGATTTCCAAAAGGTGAATTTATGGATAGCAGACCCAACTCAAGTAAATCTGGTTTGATAAAGAAAACTTTCGCCCCATTTCTTTTTAATCCAGAAGCGTTATAACCGGATGGCACGGTTACGGTATAAAACAAAGGGTTTCGATCAGATATTCCTAGCAAGAAAAGTGCTGTTTCGTGGGAAAAAATAGCATTTTTGAATTTTGTTTGAAGAATTAGCATATCATCCAGAAAAACATCATCAGACGTATATAATCCCCTTGATACTCTTTTTATCTCACCTCTTTCTAAGAGTAAAGTGATGTAAGAACTTGGAATCCCTAGCTTAGATAGATCAGAAGTACGAAAAAAACCATTCTGCTCTTCTAAGAGTTGGTATATTTTCTCAATAGGTTTAGATAATCCTTTTGTTTTCATGCTTATATTATAAACCAAATAAGCACAAACACAAAATTCTTTTTATTTCCCCCATTGCCATAGCCTCGCACAGGTATACTTACGCTTATGGACAAGCTCGCAGGCTCGGTGGAGCGCATCACCTTCTACAATCCGGAAAACGGCTATACCGTGCTGCGTTTGCGCCCGGAGGTACGCGGACGTCAACGCCTGCCAGGGTTGAGCCGAGATGGACTGATCACAGTGGTGGGCAATTTGCCAGAAGTCTCCCCAGGAGAGCATCTGAAACTGGAAGGCATCTGGGACACCCACCCCAAACACGGCAAACAATTTAAGGCAGAAATCTGCAATCAAGTACTCCCTTCCACGGTAGCTGGTATGGCCAGTTATTTAGGTTCGGGGATGGTAAAAGGCATTGGTCCCAAGATGGCTGACCGGATCGTGGAATATTTCCAAGAAGACACCTTTGAAGTCATTGAGAAAGAGCCTCACCGTCTAAGGGAAGTTTCCGGTATTGGGCGGGATCGGACAGGAAAGATTATCGCAGCCTGGGATGAACAGAAGCAGGTCAAGGAGATCATGGTCTTCCTGCACGCGCACGGGGTTAGCACGAACCTGGCCGTGAAGATCTATAAGGAGTACGGCGATACTTCCTTGCAGGTCGTGCAGGAAAATCCTTACCAACTGGAGCGCGATATTTACGGAATCGGCTTCAAGACCGCAGACCGCATTGCCCAGGCATTGGGTCTCAGTCCGGAGCACCCTTCCCGTATCGAAGCAGGTATCGTTTTCGCCTTGAATGAGACCATCAACCAGGGGCATGTCTATGTCCCCAATGGGATGCTGGTTCAAAGAGCCATAGAACTTCTGGAGGTTTCCCATGAACTGCTCCAGCCCGGCTTGGAGCGTCTGGAAGGGCAAGAGCGAGTTCGGCAAGAGAAATTGCCCAGACCAAATGGGCGCGATGATGAGATCATAGATGTGGTTTATCTGGCGCCGCTTTATTGGGGGGAAGTCGGGGTAGCAGAGCGTATCAAGGCGCTGACGAAGGCGCAATCTCCCTTATTATTGCAGGAAGAACTGCCCCAAACAGGACTTGAGCTTTCTGATGAACAAGGACAGGCTGTAAAGATGGCATTGGAGCATCCGGTATCCATCCTGACAGGCGGACCCGGCACAGGGAAGACCACTTGCCTGAAAGCCCTGATCGCCACCCTGGATAGTCGAGAAAAAAGCTATGGGCTTGCCTCTCCAACCGGGCGCGCAGCCAAACGTTTATCCGAAGCGACGGGCAGTCCGGCCAGCACTATTCACCGTCTGCTAGAGTTCTCACCTGTGGATGGCTTCAAGCGTAATGCTGACAACCCCTTGAACGTGGATTTTCTGGTAGTGGATGAAGCCTCCATGCTGGATTTGTTGCTGACCAATCATTTGCTAAAGGCTCTGCGTCCTGGCACGCATCTGCTTTTTGTAGGCGATATAGACCAGCTTCCGTCTGTAGGGGCTGGGGATGTCTTACGCGATCTGATCGAGAGCGAAGTTGCGGCGGTGACTCGTCTGAAAACCATCTTCCGTCAGGAGGAGGATTCGCAAATCATCACCAATGCGCATCGCATCAACCAGGGGCAGGTACCTTTCTTTGCCAAAGGGGAGCAAGGCGATTTCTATCTCTTCCCCGCTGAAGATGCTGCTGCCGCTGCGGATT
>JABGQU010000062.1 GCA_018648605.1 Anaerolineae bacterium
ATCCATTTTTCTACATGCTGTTTTTTAAATGCCATCTCTACTCCTCTTTTAAGTCAATAAAATACTGATAAGAATAATTACTGAAAATATCCTAACGCCAAGCGTAGTCGTTCTTCCACGTCGGCGGGGGCGTCTTTGGGAATAGCTTGAATGGCGGTTTGGGCTTCGATGACGCTGTAGCCAAGGGCTGTGAGTGCGGCGAGAACTTCGCCGTCGGTATCGGTCATGGCAGCGACTTGCTCAAGGGCATCCATCGGTTTGAGTTTGTCTTGCAGGGCGAGGACGATGCGCTGGGCGGTTTTCTTCCCCACGCCCGGGACGCGGTTTAGGATATCGTACTCTTCGTTAAATACTGCTCTTTTTACGGTGTCAGGATTCAGGGAAGAGAGTATCGCCAATGCCAGTTTGGGACCGATTCCGCTCACGCTGAGCAGGAGGGTATAGAGGTCGCGCTCGCTGAGGGTTTCAAATCCGTATAAAGACATCGCATCCTGCCGCACGACGAAATGGGTATAGAGCAAAATGCTTTCGCCCGTCTTCATCTTCTCGCGCAATGTGGCAGGCACGTGGACGCGCATCCCGATGCCGTTGGTTTCGACGATCAGGGCATCGCTTTCGACTTGGGTGATTTCACCGCGTATGGTTGCGATCATAGTTGCTCCTTTGCACTGCGCCCCCACCTAACCTCCCCCGTTACACGGGGGAGGAACCGTTCTCCCCCCGCTTGCGGGGGGAGTTAGAGGGGGGCTAATACCGATTCGTATGAATATGCGTGATCGCCACCGCCAGCGCATCTGCTGCATCGTCGGGGCGAGGAATGTCATCAAGGGTCAGCAGCATTCGTACCATCTCCTGTACCTGACGTTTCCCCGCACCGCCATAACCTGCTACTGCCAGTTTGATCTCGTTCGGCGTATATTCGCCAGGGTCCATACCCGCTTGGGCGAGGGCGAGCATCACTACGCCGCGCGCCTGACCAACAGCGATCGCGTTGGTGACATTCTTCTGAAAAAACAACTTCTCCACCGCGCAGCGTTCAGGGCGATGGAGAAGCAAGAGTTCATTCAGTTCTTCGTAAATCGAAACAAGGCGTTCGTGGGCAGGCATTTTTGCTGGCGTAGTGATGACGCCATAAGCAACGGCTTCGAGACTATCATCATCACGTTGACGTACAAAGCCGTAGCCCGTAGTCGCTGTACCGGGGTCAATGCCCAGTACTAAACTCATATTATTCCGCCTCGAGGGCAGCCATCGCCTCGTCAGAGATGTTCATATTATGATAAATATTTTGAACATCATCCAACTCTTCGAGGTTTTCGATCACCTTGAGAACTTGCAGGGTGTCGGTAACGTCTAATGCCATTTCCTGTTTGGGCTCCATACGCAGTCCGGCATCTTCAGGCGCAACATTCGCGGCATTTAGCGCATCACTAATTTCTTTGAAGCTGGTTACAGGACCAACGATCTCGATAACGCCGTCTTCGTTAGAGACATCATCTGCACCGGCTTCGATAGCTAGCTCAAAGGCTGCATCAAAATCCATTTTTTCTTCAGAAAAAGTAAAGAAACAAATACGCTCAAATTGCCAGGCAACCGAGCCGTTTGCACCGAGGCTCCCGCCGTATTTATCCAGGCCATGTCGAATTTCAGCTACCGTACGGTTTTTATTCTCGGTCATGCACTCCATGATGACTGCCACACCCTTGGGAGCGTAGCCTTCATAAGTGACTTCTTCATAAACAACGCCGTCTTTATCTTCCCCCGTACCTTTCTTGATCGAGCGTTCGATATTATCTTTGGGCATATTGCCAGCGCGGGCTTTTTCTATCGCCAGGCGCAAACGGAAATTTGTATCAGGGTCGCTGCCACCCTCGCGGGCTGCGAGAGTCACTTCTCGGCTCAGGCGTGTAAAGGCTGCGCCACGTTTTGCGTCGATAAGACCTTTTTTGCGTTTAATCGTTGACCACTTGGAATGACCAGACATGGGGTTTCTCCTTCTATACCTTATCCCAAAATGGACAGGTGGGGGATTCTATTCATCTAACCTGCCTATTATAACGGGATGGGTTTACTTTGTGAAGAAAACGACCTCTTTCGCGTTTCGCTCGCCTTTCAACTTGCTTCCGTACAAATCCCGCAAAGCGGGTGGGTGCCCCCCCCCTCTAACTCGCCCCGTTATGGAGAATAAATAATTAACTCATGTTACGCAGTGATGAACGATAGACTGTCGTTTCCCCTCATCCTAACCTTCTGATGAAGAAACCGCTTTGCGTCCCAAGGGGAGAGGGCGGAGGGTGAGGGCAGCCCGAAAGCCTTTAAAAGGCATCTTTTGCGTAACACCAGTAATTAATTCGGGAATAAGGTACAGTCTCTGAGCGGAGATGTAGCGTAGCGAAATCGTAGTCGACGTGTGCCCTTCAGGGTAAGAGCGACTCTACAGCACTCCGTCCTTCTACTACAGGCTCAAAAACAGTCGCTTTCCGCTCAGGAACTAGATGTTTTTCTTTCATTCTTTATTATCAATTTATTTTCTAACTTCCATTACGGGGGGATGCTAGGCGGGAGTTTTAGATAACCTTCTTCCCCTTCTGGGGTGTGGGCAATTTACCCATCGCAGCATCCAATGCCTGGCGAATACCACGCACTTCGACCACTTCAATATCCTTTGTCCACGGCTCAGATTTGCGTAACCGTTTTGGAACGATAGCAGTTTTGAAACCAAGTTTGGCAGCTTCGCGCAGACGTAACGGCATTTGCGAAGGCATGCGCAATTCGCCAGCCAAGCCAAGCTCGCCGATCAGCACCGTATCCGCGCGGACGGGCGTATCCCGCATAGATGAAGCAATAGCAGCCGCAATAGCGAGATCAGCGGCGGGTTCGTCGATCTTCAAGCCGCTAACCACGTTGACGAAAATATCCTGCTCTGCGAGGCGAACGCCCGCGCGACGGGTAAGCACTGCCGCGATCAATAACATTCGATTGAAGTTGACTCCATTTGGCGTGCGACGTGCGTTGCCAAAATTGGTCGGGCTGGTTAGCCCCTGAATTTCAACGAGTAGCGGACGTGTGCCCTCCATCGTCACCGCGACAGATGATCCCGGCGCATTCACCATTCTTTCTGCCAAAAATGCTTCAGAAGGATTTGAGACTTCGACCAAGCCGCGTTCGTGCATCTCGAAAACGCCAACTTCAGCCGTTGCCCCAAAACGATTCTTGATCGAGCGCAAAAGCCGATAGGCTTGATAGCGGTCGCCTTCAAGATGCAGCACGGTGTCAACAATATGCTCTAAAACGCGTGGCCCCGCTATCGTGCCTTCTTTGGTGACGTGCCCGATCAGGAAAACCGAGATGCCACTGGTCTTGGCAAGTTCGCGCAATTGCGATGCACATTCGCGGACTTGTGTCACAGAGCCAGCCGAAGATGTCAATTCAGGAATGTAAGTAGTTTGGATGGAGTCGACGATCAACAATGTCGGTTTGACTTCACGGACGTGTTCAAGGATCACGCCGAGATTCGTTTCGGTGACGAGGAAAAGCTCATCGGGCAATTTCGTGTCTTTTCCTACATTTTCTTGTATGCGCGTGGCGCGCATTTTGATCTGGCGTTCTGATTCTTCACCCGAAACGTAGAGCACACGTTGCGTACCTGCCATGCCCATCGTCATTTGGAGGAGCAATGTTGACTTGCCGATCCCCGGATCACCACCGATCAGCACGATCGAGCCGGGGACGATCCCGCCACCCAGCACACGGGCGAATTCGCCGATGGGCACATGGATGCGGTCTTCGGCACTCGCGTCAATATCCGGTAAACGGCGCGGGGTGGAGCGTCCGCTTAATCCACGCACGGGACCGCGTGATTTGGGTGCAGCTTCTTCCTGCACGATCTCTTCGATCATGCTGTTGAAGGCGTTGCATTTTGGGCATTTGCCCATATAACTTGCGGAGACGCGTCCGCATTCCTGACAGACGAAACGGGTGATTGTTTTAGCCATAGTAAATTCCGATTGTTGTTTGTAGGGGCGAACGGCTGTTCGCCCTTACGTTTTAATTTTTCAAAGTATAACAGAATAGATGTTCTTTTTTTATGCATCTAACAAGAAACTAATACACTCTCGCTATAATGAAACTCTACTTTACGGAGGTACTTTTATGGGTTTTCACGGAGCAGGCTGGTACGCCTACTTAAAACACGACGAAGAAAAGGATCAACCCCAGATCACGCGCGAATTACTTTTACGCGCTTGGGAGATTGCCAAACCTTATCGGCTGCAATCTTTAGGATTATTATTCACCATTTTGGGCATCTCGGGCATCACGTTGATTTCGCCCTTGCTATACCGCGATCTGATCGACAACGCCATCCCCAACGCAGACTTTACGCGCCTGAACTGGCTTGCCCTCGGCATGATCGGTGTCCCACTCATCAATGGCGCAATTGGCGTTTTTCAACGCCGCCTGAATTCACAGATCGGCGAAGGCGTTATTTACGATCTGCGGCGTGCACTCTATGGGCATTTGCAGCGTATGTCGCTGCGTTTCTTCACCCAAACCCGCACCGGCGAATTAATGTCACGGCTCAATAATGATGTCATCGGTGCGCAGCGTGCCATCAGCAATACGATGGTCTCGATCATCTCAAATTCGGTTTCGTTGGTCGCCACACTTGGCATTATGCTCGCGCTCGAATGGCGCCTCACCTTGCTCGGTTTGGCCATTTTGCCTTTCTTTATTTTCCCCGCGCGTAAAATCGGAAAAACACTCCGCGCGCTCACGCGCACCTCGATGGAAGTGAACGCCGAAATGAACGCCACCATGAACGAGACGCTCAATATCAGCGGCGCATTATTGGTCAAATTATTTGGGCGCGAGAAAAACGAACTCGACCGTTTCAGCCGTGACGGCGCATCTGTACGCGATATTGGCATCCGCCGCGCAGTCGTCGGGCATTGGTTTTTTATGATCTTGAGCGTGGTCAGCGCGGTCGGTTCAGCGGTCGTTTTTTGGGTCGGCGGGCATCTCGTTTTGCAGGGCGCATTCACAATCGGCACCATCGTCGCTTTTGGCAGCTATCTCACGCAGCTTTATGGCCCCCTCATGGCGCTCACCAACGCGCAGGTCGAAGTGGCGCAGAGCATGGTCAGCTTTGAGCGCGTTTTTGAAGTGCTCGATATCCCCATCGAGATCGCCGAAAAAGAATCTGCTAAAGCCCTCGATCAAGTGAATGGGCAGATCGTCTTCGACAACGTAACATTTGCTTACGAAGGTTTGGGAGAAGGCGAAAAAGTGGGATTGGATGAGATCGCGCGCTTTACTTGGGGGGGCAGTGCTGCTCATCTTAAGCCGCGTGGCAAGCCAAAGGATGGGAGCGATTCGGACTCATACTCAACAGGGTCAGCTCCGCAGTGGGCATTACGAGACATCAACTTTAGTATCGAACCCGGGCAACTCGTCGCATTGGTGGGACCCAGCGGCGCAGGCAAATCGACCACGACCTACATGATCCCGCGTCTATACGACCCCACCGAAGGCACCGTCAAATTGGATGGGCACGATATCCGCGATCTAAAGCTCAACACGCTCGCGGAGAATATCGGCATGGTCACGCAAGAGACCTATCTCTTCTACGACACCATCGGCGCGAATTTGCGCTATGCCCGCCCCGACGCAACGACCGAAGAAATTGTGGCGGCGTGTAAAGCTGCCAATATCCACGATTTTATTATGGGATTATCCGATGGCTACGACACAGTTGTCGGCGAGCGCGGATACCGCCTGAGCGGCGGCGAACGTCAGCGCGTGGCAATTGCCCGCGTCGTGCTAAAAGACCCCCGCATCCTTGTCTTGGATGAAGCCACATCCCACCTTGATTCACTCTCCGAAGAATTGATCCAGAACGCCTTGCAAGAAGTGATGAAAGGACGCAGCAGCCTCGTCATCGCCCATCGTTTGTCAACGATCTTGGCAGCCGATAAAATTTTGGTCATGCAAGACGGCAAATTGGTCGAAGAAGGCACGCACGATGAATTGCTCGCGGAGAGCGGCTTGTATAAAGAGTTGTACGAGACGCAGTTTAAAGCATAGATTTTGCCCCCTGCCCTTTCGCTACGCAGTAATAGGTAAATTGAAGTGATGTGATGATTCTGCGAGGAAGGTTTCATCTGACGAAGCAGTCTTATTATCTAAAAAACGAGATTGCTTCGGCGATAAAACTGCCTCGCAATGTCAGTATCACTTACTGTTTCACCACTACATGCTACGCTTAGGGCATCCCCTCGTTTCACGGGGGAGACTGGGAGGGGGTTGATAGGACAAAAATCTTATTGTTGCATAAGATCAGTAAGTTATATACTAGGACATCCGAAGGATGCTGCATAAATAAAACTTATCGAATTGAGAAGAAGGTAATGGATAAGAAAAAACTGTTTCAACACAAAGGAACGCTTCTATTTCTCGGTCTGCTTTCACTTCTGGTCATCAGTGCCTGCAATTTGACCTCGCTGATGGGTGAACCGCCTGCCCCACCCAGTGTGAAGATCACCGCACCCACGCAAGGGGGAGGGATCGTTGTTGGAGATACGATCACCATATCTTTTGAAGCCACATCCAGCACAGAAGAGATGTTGATCCCCTTTATTGAATTAACGTTGAATAGTGTCAATGGCGAATCAGTTGCTTCTTCTGGCAGCATGAGTTCGCTAGGGAAAATATCTCCTGTGACAGGGACGTTGACCTGGACAGCACAACAAGCTGGAGAATATACCCTGTATCTGACGGCTTACGATGCAGAGGAAAAAGCCAGTGCTCCCGATACGCTTAAGGTGACTGTCTTTGCACGCCCTGAAGAGGTCATGAGCGGTAAAATCACTCTACAAAATAATCAGTCCTATGACATCCTGACGCAGGTGATTGAATACTATGATGGAGATGATCCGGATTTTGTAGCATGGAATTTTCCTGAAGGATGGAGTGTGCAAAACCCAGATATGGATGAGATCACAAGCGCCCATCTTTTCAGCGTTGCAAACGAGCAACAGAAATCTGTAACAGCTCGGCTCTATGATCTAAAAGTGGTTCGAAAGCTCTATTCCGATGCACTCTGGAGTTATGACAATGCAGATTTCTTTATGGCAACGGGGGAGCTATATCTCTACAAACGCTTTAAGACACCGGGAGAATTTGCGTTGATACAAGTACTCGAACTCAATGATGAGAGCATAACATTCGAGTATGTTCTTTTCGATATGCCTTAGAAATTGTTTGAAAAGCCATTTGAATACCCGAAAGGTTTCTAAAAGAGGCCTTTTAAAAAAGATGTCGAGCATTTTTAGACCCTTTTGGCATTCGGAGCATAAAAAAACCTTTCGGGTTTGGTCCTCTCCCCTCTAACTCCCCCCGTGAGCGGGGGGAGAACATGTCCCTCCCCTGCTTGCGGGGGCACTCTGCGAGTATGCTTCGCGAAGGCTAGGTGGGGGCGCATCACTTCCCTTTTTGCCACCAATAAAAAAATGTACAGGAGCAAGAATGATCAAAATACGCCCCTACGAAGAAAAAGATTGGGAAAGCATCTGTGCTATTCATGATGCCGCCCGCCCCGACGAATTGGAAGGCTCTTGCGATCCGAGGGCTTTCGTTCCCATTGAGCAAGATAATGAAGTAGAAGAATTAAAAAAGAGCGAGAAATTTGTTGCGGTCGATGGAGAGCGCGTGGTCGGCTTTGTTGGTGTAGATGATAAATATCTTGCCTGGCTTTACGTTCACCCGACTTATTACCAGAAGGGCATTGGTCGTCGTCTGCTGCAAAAAGGTCTCGATATAATTGGTGAAAATGCGTGGACAATCGTTCTGCATGGTAATAAAAACGCAATCTCGCTCTACGAGAGCGAAGGCTTCCATGAAGCACGCCGATTTGATAGCGATAATGCCGGCTATCCCTGCACTTGTTTGCGACTGGAGAAAAAGTAGTTTCCCCCCTCTAACTCCCCCCACTTGCGGGGAGGCTAGGTGGGGCCTTTCGAGTATAATTCTCCCCATGAAAAAGAAAGCCGTTCGTATCCCCCTTTATATATTTCTGGGTATTGCCGCATTGATCGGACTTTACTTCCTGCCGCCGATCCATTCGCGGCTTTCGTGGCGTTTGGATAACCTGCGCACACAGATCAAATACATTTTCAACCCACCCGACGAAGCCATTTTTGAACCATCTACGCCTGTACCAACAGAAGCTGTCTTGCAGGCGACACTTGCTCCCACTGCCACACCTGAAGATGATAGTACGCCTGTCCCAACTTTTACGCCGACTATTACCCCAACTGCGTTGCCAACAGTAGTAGACTTAGATGGTGTCATCTATGTCGACCAACATGGTGGCTATAATTACTGTGGCCCTGCCAACCTAACGATGGCGCTCAAATTCTGGGGTTGGGAGGGGAGTCGCAATGATGTTATCAGAGCAATAAAACCCGGCGTAGCAGATGTAAAAGATTTCGTCCAAGCAGGAAAAGGCGATAAAAACGTCATGCCTTATGAGATGGTGGATTTTGTCAATGAGCAAACCGAATTCCAGGCTTTAGTCCGGCATGGCGGGGATATTGATCTCATCAAACGTTTCGTAGCAGCTGGAATTCCCATTATCGTCGAAAAAGGGTACTATGAATTTGATTTTAATAACAGTTTTGGTTGGATGGGGCATTATCAATTTGTGACTGGCTATGATGATTCGAACGGCAATTTTATCGTTCAGGATACTTACATCGACGGGCCAAATTTCCCCATCGAATACGATCAATTTGAAGAGAGTTGGCGTTCATTCAATAATCAATTTGTCGCTGTTTACCCACCTGAATTGGAGCAGGAAATTCTTGACCTGCTTGGTCCCTGGAGAGATGAAGTCTGGGCCAATCAACATGCTCTCGAAATTGCTGAAGCAGAGGAGCCAAACCTCGAAGGGAACAAGCAGTTTTTTGCGACATTCAACCAAGGAACAAGTCTTGTAAATCTACAACGCTATGGCGAAGCGGCGGCGGCTTTCGACCGTGCCTTTAGCATATATGCCGATCTTGGACTGGACGATACTAACCGTCCCTATAGGATTATGTGGTATCAAACCAGCCCCTATTGGGCGTACTTCTACACAGGACGCTATGCAGATGTTATTAGTTTGGCTAATATAACTTTGTCAACGCCCTCAACTGGCGAAACCCTCGAAGAGAGCCTTTATTGGCGAGCGATGGCAGAATATGCCACTGGCGATTATGTCTCCGCCTTTGCCGATATGCGCGAAGCCGTTCACCTAAACCCCAACTTTGCTCCGGGATTATTCTATCTTGAGCAGTGGGGAGTGGAATAAAGCCGCGACGAACTTAATTTAGGCTTGTTTCCGTTTAATGAATATCTGCCTGGCGATGAGTAGCCCTCTCCCAAAGGGAGAGGGGACTCAAAATCTCTTAAACCTTGGCGTTCTTCGCGCCTTGGCGGTTAAAAAAAATGAAAATACTCCACTTTGCTGACGCACATATAGATATGGCGAACTACGGTCGCCACGACCCCGAGACGGGACTCCCGCTGCGCGTATTGGACTTCCTGAAATCGCTGGATACTATTGTGGATGCGGCAATTGCCGCAAAAGTGGATCTCGTTATCTTCGCGGGCGATACATACAAGGACCGTTCACCTGCTCCCACTTATCAACGCGAGTGGGGCAAACGTATCTACCGTTTAAGCGAAGCCCAGATCCCGACTCTTTTACTCGTAGGGAATCACGACTTATCCCCGGCAACGGGACGTGCCCATGCCCTGCAAGAATTTGGTACATTGCAAGTGCCGCACGTTCACGTTTTGGATAAGCCCCAATTTCTCTCTGCCGAGGAGCTTGGTCTACCAATTCAGGTCATCGCCCTCCCCTGGGTCTCTAAATCGGGGATGATGGCTTATTCGCAGATAAGCGGCGAAGAATCAGAAAAAGTTTACGAAAAACTCGAAGACCTACTCTCTGAATTCGTAGCGCAATCCTTCGAGAAAGTGGACGAAAACCTCCCCGTTATTCTTACGGCGCACGCCTCCGTGCAGGGTGCAAAATACGGTGCCGAGCGGATGGTGATGCTCGGTAACGATCTGGTTTTATCTGGCTCGCTGGTCAAAGACAAACGGCTCGATTATGTTGCGCTAGGGCATATCCACAAACCGCAAAATTTAAATGGTGCAGGTCCAGACCCGAAAGACGAAAAAGCTTACGTGCATCCGCCCGTGATCTATCCCGGCTCGATAGAGCGCGTTGATTTTGGCGAAGCAAAAGACAAAAAATACTTTGTTATTGCCGATGTGAATAAAGAAAAAACAGATGTCTACTGGCGAGAATTGACCGGCATCCGCCCCTTCTTGGATGTCTTTGCCAAACCCCAAAACGAATTAGGGCTTACAGACGATCTCATCAAAAAACTCCCGTCAAAAGAAAAGATAAAAGATGCGATCCTGCGTCTCGTCATCGAATATCCGCGCGAGTGGGATACGCTGATCGATGAGCCGGTGCTGCGCAAATATGCACGCGAGGCCTTTGAATTTCATCTCGTCAAACGCCCGCAAGTGGAGGCGCGCATCCGCCTGGCAGCCGATCAAACGGTGAGCAGCCTCGCACCGCTGGAGTTGCTGGAGCAATATTGGAAAACGCTCCACGCCGATGAAGGCGAGGCAGAAGCCTTGCAAAATTTGGCGCGAGAGATCGTGCAGCAGGAAGAGAGTGATTAAAACAAAAAAGTGACCGCCACCTTCAAGGTGACGGTCACTTTAGTTAATTTGGAAAAATCAATCCAACATCATAAAGCCATTCACCAGCGTGTCAAAATCATCGATCACTGTATCTTTAAAATCAACACTGCTCGTAAAGGTGATGACCAGACCACGATCTTTTACGATAAAGATGGCTTGTTTCTGATAAAGACGAATTGCTTCACCCGTTTTGAGCAGGGCGTCCCATTCTGATATAACGATGCCAACCGACTGCTCGGAAGCGATGATATCCATATATGAATCGGTCACGACTAAGCCGGGTATAACATTCGGAAGATCAAGCACAGTTTGGGCGAAAACTTCCTCGAGGGGCGCTTCGTTTTCTTGCCCAAGCAGAAAATTGATATTGGTCAGGAAGCCATCATCAAAATGACCTTCTTGTGTGTCCAGCACAAAGAGCCTAAAAGTATTCGGGTCGAGACTTTGCATATTTTGCAGGGCTTGTTGCACTTCAGGATTTGCCGCAACGGGCAATGCCCAAACTTCTGTAAACTCCGCTTCGCCGGGGCGAATAGCCAGCCAATCGGTAGGTAAGTCCGCTTTGTAGCCGCCTGTGTAATCAAAATAGGCAAGATCTCCTTCGTCATCTTCGAGCAGATCGCTGCCTGTATCGGGGTATGCTATTTGGGTGGGTGTGGCAGTCGGGGGGATTTCCGTTGCAGTGGGGCTGGGGAGGGGTGTTTCGGTTGGTAGTAATGTGGGGGCAGCAGCTGGCGGTAATGCTTCTAAAGTCTGACTCACTTTTTGGTTAACGGAATCAGCTATGAGGGTCGCGAGTGTATCGGCATCCACCGTTGTAGGAGCTGCGGCCTCAGGCGCACTATTTAAGAATGGGAGGGTCGGCACAGCGCATCCCAGAGAAACGACTAAGGCGAAAAATAAGAGTGGGCGAAACGATTTTTTTCTTTGCATCTTTATCTCCTGCATAATGATCGGGTCTTAGCTTATTATATGCGCAAAAAAAGGCTTCAAGGAAATTCCTCGAAGCCTTTTTTTCTCTTTTGTATTTTGTGTCTATTTTTCTAGAAATTGACCAAAGTTGGTGTCCTTTAGTCGGTTGACAAGATCACTTTGCGCATCTTGCCAGATCGAAACGAGCGGGCAGCTTTCGGTAAAGGAACACATGCCATCTGAATGGACGCATTCGTTCAGGCGGATAGGCCCATCGATGGATTCGACGACTTCCAATAATGTGATCTCTTCAGCTGCGCGCGCCAAAGTAACGCCACCGCGTGCCCCACGCGAGGTGTGCAATAAACCAGCAATGGAAAGCTGTGAAATGATCTTTGCTAAAAAAGAAGGCGGAATATGTTGATCTTCCGCGATTTGACTTGTTGCTGCGCGGTTTCCCTGCCCCAAACGGGATAGATATAAAACGGCGCGTACTGCGTAATCAGCTTGACGAGTAATCTGCATTTTCTTTTCCTTCTGCTAAAACAGGTAATATTTGTCAATAATATTATAATCCCCTGAATAGTCCTAGTGATGGACATCATCTACTAAATATGACCTTTTACTCCGATTTGGAAACGAGTCGCGCATGCTTTGGACTTGCTACGCTTGCGAAAAACGTTTTTTGCGAGTAGAAATTTTCTATATTACCTGATCTCTAACATCTCTTTGCCCCTAAGCGATTATGTCTAGAAAAGGACTGAATTCGTTCACAAGCCATTCAAATGTTGGTGCTTCAGGGGGCTGATGATAAGGATGGCTGAACTTTTGGATGGTAAGGTTTTTAAAATTACGGCGCACAATTTCTTCTGTTAGCCTGTAATCCAGAATATCATCATTTAACGACATACCAAAATAGCACGGAGTACTAAAAGGGGCGCTTTCATACCGGTATTCCATTTGAAGAATTTCATCTACCGTATAAGCAAATACATCCAATGTGGATAAGGGCAGGCGAACCGCATTTTTGCTTTTCAGGATACGCTGATCTACCTTACTGACTTTGCTGAGCGCAAAGGTGAGCGGGGTCTCCAGTTGGGGCATATTCATCATATAATGCGCCCCTTTGAGCAGATAGGTGTTTTTTAAGGCTCTCACTGAATTTCGAAAGAGCCATTGCCGCGACCAAGACCACTTTAGCGCACGTTGGCTAAGGCTGGGCGAGAGCAGGAATATTCTCTCGACCCGCTCGTGAAGACGTTCGAGCGTGCGCAGTGCCAGCAACCCACCAAAAGAGAAGCCCATCAAATTAAAGGTGTCGTGCCCCATAATGTTGGCGAAGGCTTCCACCGTTTCAGGGACAAGGCGACTTTCAAATTTTCCCGGATAAGGTGTAGATTGTCCGTGACCAGGTAATTCAAAAAAGTAAGTTGTAAAGCGTTGCCCTATGAACTGTACCAGTGGCAGCCACTGACGGATGAGGGATACCGTTGCCGGGACGATTATGAGCGGAGGTCCGCTACCAGCTTTGACATAGTGAAGGCGTGTGTTGGGGAGGTCGACATCTCCGAAAAATGCTTGTGGAGGCTGTAATTCTTTTATGGGGAAAGGGGAGGGATGTGTGTTCATATTAAAGCTAGTGTAAGTAACTGATGTTACACAAAAGATGCCTTTTGCAGACTTTCGGGCTGCCCTCACCACTTCGGCAGGCTCAGTACAACGCCTCCGCCCTCTCCCAAGGGGAGAAGGTTAGGATGAGGGGAAACGACAGTCTATTGATCATCATTGCGTAACATCAGTAAGTAAATTAATGATCAGAATAATGGCTAAATTTGTAACTTAATGCGCAAAAGAAAACCCTTGCGGAGTTTTTATCTTTGCAAGGGTTTCCATGGAAAAACCCCTACCCTATTTCGCAAGGAGAAACACCAGAATTCCTGCCACTAACAAAACAGTCAGCCCGATGATTATGCTCAGTTTAAGTTTTCTTTTTGCAGGGTCCATTTCTGAGAATTTCGGTTGCTCTTTCCACTTATCACGATTTGCCAGTCCCGCTATCATGAAGACAGCACCCATGCCCCAAAATGCAGGGTTATCGGTTGCGATGCCAAGCGGCAGCCAGGTGATGCCTAAAATGAAAAAAACGCGATAATCTGGCTCATGTTTATATTCGGGGTCTTTTCTTTTATAGATAAAGAGAATGCCGAGCGCAACGATCAAGATGGTGATGAGCGCGGCAAGGATGATAGAAGATGTCATTTTTTATTCCTTTTCCTTTGCCTAGGCAAAACGAGTGACTATATACCGTATACGAGAAAATTTGCATGGCGTTGCTTAACGTGCATTATCCGCGCAGCTTTGGGGGTCGCTACCGCCCGCGACGCAGGCTTTGAAGGCTTCCAGATTAACGCCTTGTGCAGCTAGCCCATTTGCAAAGGCGGTACATTCTGCGGGTTCTGGCTCTGCGCCAGCACGGCAATATTCAATGCAATTTCCCGTAGCAAGACAGGATAAGGGCGGTAACTTGACAGGCCCAGATGTGCTCGTTGTGGTTGCTTGCGCTTCAACTGTTGGGAGGGGTGGCTCAACGGGGGCGGGTTCCAGATCAGGTTCAAAATCTTTGACGAGATCAGCCGCTTCGGGATTGGAATCGAGCCAGCCTTGCAGATCTTCTTCGCTCAGCGGTTCAAGCTGGATGGCTTCACCTTCTTTGACAAGGGCTGCCTGCCCAACGGGAATGGTTATCGCTTCGGTCTTGGTCGTGATGGTACATGTTCCTTCGAGGCAGGTGACTCGGGTTACGGGGGCAGAGCCAGCCTCCACGCGGACACCCATATATTAGCCGCGTATTCCGGCTAATCCCGAGGGCGTTTCGATTTCCACATCCCCGCCGTTAAGAATGACCCAGATTTGCCCGAAGGTCATTTTGAGCTGGGCGAAGGTGCCCTGTTCTGCTTCTTCTATTTCTTCGAGCGAAAAATGGGATTGCGGCCCCACACGCACGATAGTCCCGTTGATGAGATCAAGGCGACTGCGCCCATCGACGCCGGTTTTGATCTGGCTGACGGCGGAGAGCAGCATACCGATCTGTGCGGGAATGAAATCGTCGCTGCTGGCGAGTTGGGCATCCACTTCTCCCTGTGTTTCGATGATCTCAGCAGATAAGACTGTGGCATCTTGCGACGCCGGGCTGGCAGACGTTTCGGCAGGAAGTATTTCTGGTGGTTTACAGGCGCTGAGAAAAAAAGTAAAAGCCAGCAATCCAGAAATGATTGCTTTCCTTATCAAATGACCTCTTCTCATAAGAGTCCTTTTTCTCGTAGACGATTGACAAGGCCAATAGTCGATTTACTTCTGTCCATTGTGTAAATATGCAAGCCCGGCACGCCCGCCTGGATCAGTTCTGCGCATTGCTTGGTGGCAAAGTCGATGCCGAAATTGTTCAGCGCGTCTTTGTCATCTTCGGGCAAAGCGGCGAGACCAGTTTCGATTCTTTCGGTGATGGTTGCGCCGCACATCCCTGCGAGCATGCGCATCATTTTGATGCTGTAGATCGGCATCACACCGGGGATGATGGGGACTTCGATCTCGGCTGCGCGGCAACGTGCGACATAATCGAAGAAATATTGATTGTCGTAAAAATAATTGGTGATGATGAATTCTGCGCCGTTCTCGATCTTGAGTTTCAGAAACTCCATATCTTTCGCTTGGTTGGCTGCGTCGATATGGCTCTCGGGATAACCGGCCACCCCTAAACAGAGATCGTAGCGGGGGCGGATATATCCCATTAACTCGGATGCGTAGGCAAAACTCTCGGGGTGCGGGGTAAAGTTTTCGTCGCGGGGTTCGTCTCCACGTACGACGAGGATATTCTCCACGCCGAGGGTTTGGTAAGCGTTGATTACGTCAGTGATCTCGCTCGGGGCAAGTCCGAATCCGGCAAAATAGGCGATTACATCCAACCCTTTATCCTGTTTCAATTTGCGCACCAATTCGCGCGAGCCTTCACGTGTCGAACCGCCCGCGCCAAACGTGACCGAGACGAAATCCGGTTCTAGTGCGGCGAGTTTGTCGATGGCTTTTTCTAAATTAGCGGCTGCTTTTTCGGTGCGTGCGGGGAAGAGTTCAAAGGAGAGGGTCGGTTTACTGCGCGATTGCCAAAGGTCTGTTAATTTCATTTCTTTCTCCTTCCAGATAGGGTGAAGCTTAGTATCTATGCTAGCAAATGCCTCGTAGTGGCGACTTTAGTCGCTTAGAACGGCTAAAGCCGTTACTACAAAAGTTAGTAGTTTTCTTTGATCTCCTCGTAACGGAAACAACTCACAAGATGATCGTTGACCATGCCGACGGCTTGCATAAAAGCATAGCAGATCGTGGGGCCGACGAAATTGAAGCCGCGCTTTTTCAGGTCTTTGCTCATGGCTTCAGATTCGGGGGAGATGGCGAGATAATCGGCATCCGTTTTCAATACGTTGACGATGGGCTTGCCACCGACAAATCCCCACAGGTAGTTGCTGAAGGATTCACCGGTTTCTTCGCGTAGGCGTAAGTAGGCTTGGGCATTTTTGATGGCAGAGTTGATCTTCTGGCGGTTGCGGACAATGCCCGCGTTGCCCATCAGTTCTTCGAATTTACGATCATCGTAGCGCGCCATTTTTTCGGGGTCGAAGTTGTCGAAGGCTGCCCAGTAATTTTCACGTTTCTTCAAAATTGTGATCCAACTCAGCCCGGCTTGTGCGCCATCGAGAATCAGTTTGGCGAGCAGGAGTTGATCGTCGTAGACAGGCACGCCCCATTCTTCGTCGTGGTATTTTGTGTATATCGGATCGTTCGTGGGCCAGGGGCAGCGGATGAGTTGGTCGGACATGGGGTTCTCCTAAGTCACGGTGCAACGCATCAAGAGCAGATGCAATGCACCGCTTGCTATAAATAGCTAAAAATACTTCTCTATTGTGTTGTAAACAAAATTACCATAGATCGCATATTGCACAAAGAGAGCCAAAGCTACCAAAAGATAATATCGCATCCTGCCCTTTTTTCGTTCGGCGGGGAAGCTCTCTTTCGTGAGCAGATATGCCAACATGGGGAAGATGCCGTAAACAAAAGCCACAATAATTGCATAAAGTGCGCCTGTTACGGGTTGCGAAAAAATGCGCAGGAAAACTTGCCCCGTTTCTTCGACGAAGATACCGAAAATGCCTGTCAGTATGAAAATCTCTTTCGCTGAGAAGTTGATCTTTCTGAGCAGAAAATACCAAGTAAAAATCAGAAAAGAATAGTAAAGCAAGCCATAGATCAAATCGGGGATCGGTTCAGGGTGCAGCAAGATGCGCTCTGCGGGCGGCACGTCGAGGTTATTGATGATGGCGAATATTTCTGTCAGCATCCCGAAGAGAACCCCCGCAACAACGAAGCCCCAGTTGCGCGGGAATCTTTGGAAAAGGCGTGTGAGCGGTGCTTTGAAGAGAGCCACGAATATCCACATCGGGAAGATGAAGAGCATCGGGTTTTCGAAGCTGATGATCGTGAGGGCAATGCCGAGGAGGGTGAGGAGGAGGGTTTTCATATTATGCAGTCTCTGAGCGGAGCTCTGAACGAAGTGAAGAACGTAGTCGCCTGTACCCGAAGGGTGAAGAGCGTCCTTCGACTGCGCTCCCTGGCGGTCGCTCGGCTCAGGAACTGGTGTGTTGTTTCACTTTCTCAAAAAGCTGATGCAGCGGTTTCAACTCGCGAACGGGCACACCCAAATTCTTTGTCTTTGTACGATTATATTGGTAAACACGGCTGCCCGCCGGAATCTCTCTTGCTTTTTTGCGAAACTCGCTGCGTGTGAGATAGCCCGCCAAAACCACGCTCATCCCGTAGACCCAAATATTGCCCCAATCGTGGGGTGTGATGAGGTAAGTCTCGTCTTTTTCGGGGCTGTGGATGCCGATCCTTGCACTCGGCATTTTGTCGACGTGGACGTAGGCAAGCGTGTGGAAAGTGGCTTCCGTTTCACAACGTTCTCTCGGCTTGAGCGTGATCGTTTTCGAGAGAAACTTCCTTTCGGCATCTTGCCCGCCCAACTCGACGGTGAGAGTCTCCTCGCAATCGCTTTTTAGGGCGAGCTTGCCCAGCGAGCGCCAATGCTCGGGCTTGGCCCAATCCTTGGGCAGGGTGTGGATGAGATGCAGTGGATTACCCGCATCGTTGGCCTTGGCCATGTCTTTTTGCGAAGATGCCAAAAGCCCCGTTAAAAAGGCGAAGATGTAGATGTCGCTCTCTCGATGGGATTTGGTGGCAAACTGATCGGAGGGGATCAATGCCGAGGCACCGAGCAGCAAGCCCAAATCACGTTTGAGTTCGTTGATCTGGGATTTGCGCGTCAGCATGAAGGATTTTACGTCGCAACGTCGCCCGCCGAGCGAGACGTCATATTTATCCGGGTCGGTGAAGGGGGTCGCGCCTTTGACATCGAAGGGGATTTGATGCTCGCCAAGATAACGCCGAAATGCCAGTTCGACCGCGATCCCGCCGACGATGCGCCGCATGCGCTTGGTGTTGGAGCCGCCCATGCGGTTGTAGGTGTGCGGCAGGGAGCGGCAGGCGTAGGCGATGCCGCCGGTGCTGAGATCGGGCGTGTAGGGGATGCGGATGAAGTCGTTTTTTGAGATCATGGCAGTTAGGTGATTAGGGAGTTGGAAATTGGGGCGTAGGGGCGACCGGCCGGTCGCCCTTACTGTTTATAGGGAATAGCTACTTTGATCCAGCTTGCCTGCGATTTTATTCATAGTTTCATCTGAAATTATTCTATCCTTGAAGTACAAAACATATCCATTTACTTCGTTAAGGTGAAGAGTTTTAGCGTAACTACCTTTAGGTTTTGTCGGTATATGTCCTGTATGTGCAATGATACTTCGAGTTTTGATACCTGTTTGTATTTTGCATAGATACCATGCCCATTTCACTTGGTCGTATGGATCATGATAATTATTGGATTCAGAAAACTCTTTGCTCCAGTTTTTTACCTCAATAACAAAAATGCCAGCAGGTGAAATAACCACTGTATCTATTTGAGCAGTTTTTCTCCAAGCATCATCAAAACGAATTGCTCTATCAAAGCTTAGTTGTACATCATGAATAACAAAATAATTTTCTGGTAAGTGACTTAAAAACTCTGCTAATTGTAGCTCAGCCAAGGCTCCTGCAAGATCAGGTGAAGAAAGCAATTGCTGCATTGCTTCAATGTTATATTCAACTTTTCTAACTTTTTCTTCAATTTTAAGTTTCCTGCTTTTGTTTTCCTGTTCTAATCTCGCTTGCTTTTTCTCTCTCTTTTTCTGGAGATTCTCTAATAGCTCGATACTTCTTTTTTTGAAACTCTTTAATCTTTTCCTTTCTAAATAAAGCTGTAATCTCTGCTTTATTTTTTT
>JABGQU010000063.1 GCA_018648605.1 Anaerolineae bacterium
AAGCCATATATAGTAGTCACCGTTAAACAGTTCCTCTTCTGGAATATAGGATTTTCGGAAGTCATCTATCTCCGGAATGAGTGGATATTCTTTAACAGCCTCTACCCACGCCAGTTTTTCAACATCCAGCATATAAATAGCATCCCCTTTTTTGTTCAGAATACTTTTTTCGTCATCTCCTAAACTCCATTCTATTGGAAGATCGGAAGGTAATACTGTCCAAAACTCTCCTGTTTTTGTCCACAAGGGAGTCCCATCAATATCTATAATTTGTAAATTCCCATCTGTGCGGCGCGCGTAGTCCCAACCTTCGAGAGTGGAAAGTTCATCACGCAACTCTTCGGGTGGAATTGATTCCCAACCCGTGTCAGTGATTTTGTAGCGTGGTATTTCATCATCTGCTGTAGAGAGTGTTTCATCTGAGAGAATCAAATTATCCAAATCTGGTGTTGGTGGAAGGGGCGTTGATGTTGGCGTAAGTGTCGGCGAGGGTGTTTGGATTGGAATTGCTATTGGGGGCGCGGCACAGGCACTGAGAAGTGCGAATAATATGATAAGAAGAATCTTTTTCATGGTTTTATACTCCCTGAATTTTGGTGCGAAGATAGCATTATCTCAATTTCTTGGAACAAGACCTGACAGGTTTTTAAAACCTGTCAGGTCTGGATATTTATAAACCGATCTCTCCCAGATAAATCTCTAATCAGCTCACTCGCTGCTTTTGGAAAAAAAACATTTGCCAATTTTAACGCAGCTTTTCCGTGCGAAGAATCAATTTCAAGCAAGATCAAGCCTTCGGGCGCAAGATAGCGTGGCGCATCTGCTAATAATCGCCGAATGAGATCGAGCCCATCTGTGCCGCCGTCGAGGGCGAGGCTAGGTTCGCGGGTGTAGACATCTAAACCCTGCAAGGTTTGAGATGGGATATAGGGCAAATTTGCAGTAATTAAGTCAAAAGTGGTAAGTGGCAAGTCTGCAAATAGGTCGCTTTGCTGAAATTGAATTGCAGAATTTCCAATTTGCCACGTTCTTCTTGGCGTACTTAAAAGACCCTTGGCGTTCTCTGCGTCTCTGCGGTTCCCATGTTTTTCCGCGTTTTGACGGGCAATGTCGAGAGCGGCAGATGACAAATCAACGCCGACCAAGTTCAAATCGGGGGCGTTCCGTGCGATGGAGATGGGGATACAGCCGGAGCCGGTTCCCACATCCAAAATATCTTTCTTTATATTTGCGCGTAGCCAAGACAGCGCGCGCTCAACCAACTCCTCCGTTTCGGGACGTGGAATCAGCACATCGGGCGAGACGATGAAATCCAGCCCGAAGAATTCCCAATGCCCGATCACATAGGGCAGGGGAACGTTACTCTGTAGTTTCGCTAGTGCGGCTTTAAGGGCTTGATTTTGAGATGTTGAAAGCTCAAGTTCAGGATGTGCTAAAAGCCACGCGCGCTCTTTTTGGGCGATGTGGGCGAGTAAAACCTGTGCGTCGAGGGCAGGTGTATCGCTGAGCAGATCGAGTTGGACTATGAGTTGCTGGAGCAGGGAGGTCATTCTTCTATATTACCAAAGAGCATTTGCTCGAAAATGGATTTTTGGAAAAGGACGAAAAGGGCGACGACGGGCAGGCTCATCAGGAGTGCCATTGCGGCGAGCCTGTTCCACGAGTTTGCGCTGCTGCCGATGATGCCGGAGATCGCCATTGCGAGGGTAACGTTATCGGGTTTTTCGACGAAGAGCCAGCCCATCGCAAATTCGGAATAACCGATTAGAAAGGCGACGATGGCGGCGATCCCGATGGCGGGGAGTGCCAGCGGCAGGGATACGCGCCAAAAGGTGGCAAAGCGATTTGCGCCATCGAGAAAGGCGGCTTCTTCGAGTTCTTTGGGCACAGCCTGGAAAGCTGCGCGCATATTCCAGACGCAAAAGGGCATCGCGAAGGCTGTGTAGACGATCATCAGCCCCAGCAACGATGTTTTCAGACCTAACGCGCTGACGAGAATATAAAAAGGTGTCATCAAGGCGACGGGTGGGAGCATTGCGCCAAGGAGCATCGCAAAAAGACCGGCTTTGCGACCCGGAAAACGGAAACGCGCAAAAGCATAAGCCATGCTTGCGCCCAGCAAAATGGAGAAAAAAGCCGCTCCGAAGGAAACGATCAGGCTATTGGCAAGAGCTTCTGGAAAACTTAGGTTTTGGCCCGCGTGCGCCCACATTTGGGCGAAAATCTCAAAGGTGAATTCTTTAGGCAACCAAACCAGTTCGGTTGGTCGCCAGTGGATGCCGCCTTCAAAGGCAAGGTATATAGTCTGCCAAAGCGGTAGCAGCACAAAAAGCGCGACAAGGAAGAAGATGAATTGAAAGAAAACTTGCTGCCAACGCGAGAGTTTAGGCATAATCCACTCCTTCTGCGGCGCGGCTGATACGGTTGAACCAAATGAGAAGAATGATCAATACAGCCACAGTAAAAATATTGATTGCAGCAGAAACTGCATATTGATTTGCGTCTGTCATAACATCATAAGATAATGCTGCGAAGGTTGTCATGGAACGCGTTCTCATCACATAAAAAAGATAGAATTGATTGAAAGCAAAAATGCTTCGGATGATCAGAGCGGGGACAACGAGTGGCAACAAAAGTGGGAAAGTGATTTCGCGAAAAAGTGCCCAGCCCGATGCGCCATCAAGAGCAGCAGCTTCGTATACGCTTTTTGGTACCATTTTTAAACTGGCAGATGCTGCCAGCATAATAAAAGGAAAACCATACCATGTGCTGGCGATCAACAACCCTGTCAGCGTTATATCTCCGCCCGTGCTCGTGCTATAAGGCATCATACTCACCCAACCAAAAGCCGGGTTCAGGGTACGCAACCAAACTAGCGCACCGATAAACTCAGGTACAGCCCAAGGCAAAATAAAGATCGTTCGCCAGAAATTAGGATAGCGCACATTTGGGCGTGCGAGCATCAGGGCAAGGCTAATACCCAAAAGAGCTTGCATCCCAACAGAAAGCGTTGCCCAGACAATCTCGAAGATGAGCAAACCAGATGCCCCACCTCTGAAAAAACCACCCAACATCCCCGCCCCAACATAGTGCAGGGTTTTATTCATATAGCGAAAATTTTCAAAGGGGTTGAACTCAATGCCTTCAATTTGCCCACTTAGGCCTTGCCAAACCAGAGGCCAAATATCCCCGTTCATGCCAGCGTAAAGCGAGGCGACATTCATGTCGGTTAATGCAATAGCAAATTGAAAAAGAAGTGGATAAAGGATTAATGCGACAAAGGCGACGATTCCCGGTAAAAGCCACGGGATTGCCTGAATCGTTTCCCGCCAGTTGTTTTTTTGCGGAACGCGCGCAGATTTGGGCTTGCTACCGAATAATTGACGGATGCTCAGCCCGATCCCCTTTGCCGCTGCCAGTGAAAGCGGAGCAGTCAGCGCGAGAATATATTGGGGCCATTTTGTTTTCCAGACGAGCAGGAAGATGAGCATGACGATTATCCAAATCCCGTAGACGCGTTCTTCTTCCCAGAGCTTTTTGAACCCGATCAGGGCAAAGATGGTGATGAGGCCATCGAGGGTGATGACCAAAACATCCGGATGCCAGGGGATGGACATGCTCAGCCAAACAAAAGGCTGCCAAACTGGATACCCGGCGCTCACAATTTCACTGGCAGATGCTGAATAAGTAGAATGAAAAAACAGGGATTCTTGGATGCGTCCAAGCGGATTTAGCCAGAGATATGGATCGGCGAGATAAAAGAAGAATAACGAGAGCAAGCCCCAGGTTAAGAGCGGTGTCCACGCGCGGATGCTTTTCCGCGCATCCTTATCCATATCCCAGACCCAATCAAAAAGGATCGCAAACCCGACCAGGGCATAAAGATATTTCGATGCGGCGGTTAATCCCAGAAAGAGTGCTGAAAAGAGTAGCCACTTTTTCTTTTCTTTCCCTGTTTTTTTCCAACGAATATATGCCAGAACACTGAGCAGGCTGGTCAGCGCGGGCAGCCCCTCGAGCATGACCTGGCTCGTATATTTGACGTTATAGCTGTGGATGCCGAGCAGCAGCCCCGCGAGCGGATTGACGAGCGCGAGTGCGGCGGCTTGGAGCGTGCCAAAGAGCGCAGAGACGCTGCGTGCGGCGTAGAGCTGCGGACGGAGAATATAGATATTTGGTTCAGAAGAGGAGGGGCGATCAGCGAGGAGGGTGAATTCTGGCTCGGTGAGGAGTGCAACGCCAAAAAGAATTTTGTTGAGCGGAGGGTGTTCAGGTCTGTAATTTCTCTCTGTGATATTTGCAAGATCGCCCGCGCGAAAGATGAGAGCATATTCTTGCGCAGCGCGCATATAATCGTCTTCGTCGAAGTCTATGGGCAGGTTTTTGACTGCGTTTAAACGCAACGCACTGGTAATCAGTATGACTGCCAGTACGCTGAGAGTATTCAGAATTAGTTTGAGTCCTTTTTTTTCTTTGAACACCCCATTCATTAAAGCCTCGCTATCAGACTAATTTTCTTCGTTTACTGCGGCAAGCCGATCTGCTTCGTCCCTTGTGATCAATTCTTCAATGAAATCAGCAATATCGCCTTCCATCATGCCAGGCAGATTGTAGGATGTGTGGTTTATGCGATGGTCAGTCACGCGTGATTGAGGGTAATTATAGGTGCGGATCTTCTCTGAGCGTTCGCCTGTGCCAACTTGTGAACGGCGTGCATCGGCTCTTTCGCTGCGGCGTTTTTCTTCTTCTGCTTCGAAGAGACGGGCGCGGAGAATTGACATTGCGCGGAGTTTGTTTTGAAGCTGTGAACGTTCGTCCTGACAGGCTACGACCAATCCACTTGGCTCGTGCGTAATGCGGATGGCAGTAGAGTTTTTTTGCACACTTTGTCCGCCCGCGCCTGCAGATTTATAAACGTCAATACGGATGTCCGTTGAGGGGATTTTGATATCCACCTCTTCAACTTCCGCCAAAACGGCGACAGTTGCCGTCGATGTGTGGATGCGCCCCTGCGACTCAGTGCTGGGTACGCGCTGAACGCGATGCACGCCCGATTCAAATTTGAGCTTCGAGTATGCGCCATCGCCTTTGAGCAAAAAGGTGATTTCCTTCAAACCGCCGATGCCGATATTGCTTTGCGACATGATCTCGGTTTTCCATTTTTGGTTTTCGGCGTAGCGCGTATACATACGGTAAAGGTCTGCGGCAAAAAGCGCGGCTTCGTCGCCGCCCGTACCTGCACGGACTTCCATGATAACGTTTTTACCATCGCGCGGATCTTTAGGCACGAGCAAAAGCTTGATCTCGTTTTCCAAAGGTTCAACTTGCGGTTCGAGTTCTGCCAATTCCATTTCGGCGAGTTCGCGCATTTCATCGTCGCTCTCGTTTTCGATCATGGCACGAGATTCTTCGATCCCTTCAAGCAGACTTCTGTATTCGCGCGCTTTTTCAACGATGGTTTCCATTTCAGAGCGTTCTTTGCCGATCGCAGCTGCGCGTTGATAATCATCGCCAACTTCCATCAGTTCGCGACCTAATTCTTCAAAATGTTTTTCGATACCAGCTAATTTCTCAAGCATAAATTTCCTGCAATTTTCTCTATTCAAGATAAAACGCGGCCAGATCACCGCGTTTTCAGATTATACCATCGGCTTGATTTTGCTAAAATTGCAGAGAGGCTAATGTCATTGAGAGAACGATCAAGATCGAGACGATAGCAACCACAATGCGCATGGTACGCGCTTGTCGCGCTTTGTACGTTGACTGCTTCTTAGGTGCTGATTTTTTGCTTTTCTTTTTTTTCTTTGCCATCTTTTTCCTCTTTCTTTTGGGCAATGAACATCACTAATTTCGTTGTGCCATTGCTTTTTTTATCTCATTTTCGAGTTCGTCGATCATTACAGGTTTAGTTACATAACCATCTGCGCCCAATGCCATTGCTTTATCCACTGTTGCATCAGCAGCTTCAGTGGAGAGCATCACAACGGGGAGATCATTCCAGGTTGCGCGTCGACGCACGAACTCCAAAATATCCAACCCGGAGACTTCGGGCATATTAATATCAAGCAGAAGCAGATCGGGCTTTGCGCCACTCAAAAGCGTCTCGGCAGCTTCGCGGGCGCGCAGAAAAAAACGCGTTTTAAAGCCGAGCATTTTCAGCATCATATCTATTGCGCGCAGCATTTCCTCGTCGTCATCTACTAGCCAGATATTTTTCGTCATTCTAAATTTGCCTTAAGCGTCTCAGCCAGCGCAATATTGATGCCTTTTGTAGCAGCTAATTCGTCTACGCTGGCAACTCTTATCTTATCCAGAGAGCCAAATTCTTGCAAGAGGGCTTTCCGCTTTGCAGGACCAACCCCAGGGATCGAATCGAGGGCAGAGGTCATGCCGACCTTATTTCGCTGCTTGCGATGAGCGGTAATCGCAAAACGATGCGCCTCGTCACGAATGCGCTGGATGAGATAGAGTCCCTGCGAGTGGCGCGGCAATAAAATGCTCTGGGGATTATTTGGGAAGAAGACCTCCTCCTCGCGTTTTGCTAATCCGACTACGGGGACTTTATCCATCAATCCAAAATTCTCAAGGACTTGGACAGCGCGGCTCAGTTGACCTTTGCCGCCATCTACGATCAGCAGATCGGGCAAAAAGGAAAAGGACGCATCGCTCTTGGATTTGGGCTTGCTCGTTTCAACCTGAGCAGCTTCCCAGCGTTTGAATCTGCGCGTTAACGCCTCCTCCATGGATGCAAAATCGTCAGGCCCCGTCACACTGCGGATATTGAAACGCCGATACAGTTTCTTGTCGGGTACACCCTGTGTGAAGACGACCATGCTCCCGACGGTTGCGACGCCTTGCGTATTGGAAATATCGTAGCACTCGATTCTATTTGGGGGATTCGACAGCTTGAAGGCTTCTTTCAACTCCGCGAGAGACTCTTCCTGTTTATGTGTATCTGCCTGCCATTGCGCACGTAGAGATTTGAGTGTCTCAGATGCATTTTCTGTCGCCATCTGCACAAGCTGATGCGACTGTCCGCGCCGAGGGACGCGCATTTCGACCTTGCGTCCGCCGCGTTTGGTATTGAGCCATTGTTTGATGATATGCGCTTCTTCGATCTCCTTTGGCAGCAAAACTTCGGAAGGAACATTGGCAGCATCTGTGTAGAACTGCTTCACAAATTGCGCCATCACTTCTTCGTCTGCGCTGTCTTCGGTGCCTTCGAGCATGAAGTACTCACGCCCGATCATCTTGCCAGCGCGGATGAAGAATATCTGCACACAGGCATCGCCATCTTCGCGTGCCATTGCGATCACATCTGAGTCGATTTGTTTTTTTGTGATCACTTTCTGCTTTTCGACGACTTTTTCGATAGCGTTAATTTGGTCGCGCAATGCTGCTGCTTTCTCATAACGCATTTCTTCAGATGCTTTCAGCATCTCTTTTTGCATCCTGTCGACGATGGGTTTTGTGCGTCCATCGAGAAATTGCATCAGATCGGCGATCATTTGGCGGTATTCCACTTTACTGGCGGCACCCACACAGGGGGCAGAACACAAGTTGATGTCCATGTAGAGACACGCGCGTTTGTCCATCCCGGTGATCTCGCGGTTGCAAGTCAAATAGGGGAAGATGCGCCGCAGTAGATCCAATGTCTGGTGCACTGCCCAAACGGAGGTGTAAGGACCGAAATAGCGTGAGCCGTCATTTTTACGCATCTGTCGCGTGACGGTCACTTTGGGGAAATCGTCCTGCCAATGAACTTTGATATAGGGGTAGCGTTTGTCGTCTTTCAAGCGCACGTTGAAATGTGGGCGATGACGTTTGATGAGATTCATCTCAAGAATCAGGGCTTCGAGTTCTGATCCGACAACGATCCACTCAATATCAGCAATTTCAATAACAAGGCGGCGTGTTTTGCTATTATGCCCCGCACTGGCGTGGAAATAGGAACGCACACGATTCTTGAGATTGATCGCTTTGCCAACATATATGATCTTCCCAGCGGCGTTTTTCATTAAATAGCAGCCGGGTTTATCGGGAAGCGTGGCAAGAGTGCTTTTAAGATGATCTGAGAGTTGCATAGCAAATATTTTACCTTACCTTAGTCCTGTCTTCCTGCTTCTGATAAGGAGTATCAAAGATTGCTGGGTAATTTCGTACTTGACTTTAAGTGCTAGGCCTCTACAATAAAGAGCATAATAGTCCAAAATTACAAGGAGATTGTATTATGTCTGAAGATTTAGAATTTTTTGATAATAGCACGCCCCCCTCTGGCAATGAGATGAGTATGGTTGAAACTTGGATCGCTGCTGTGACGAAACCCAGTGAAAGCACTTTCGCAGAAATTGCTGCACAACCAGATGCTTCTGCCAAGAAAGCCTTTTTATGGGTTGGGCTTGCTTCGCTGGTAACTTCTTTCTTTAGCGCCATTGCTCAATCTGTTGGAATGGGGCAATCCACTGAAATGTTGAAAGATTTCCTGCCGCCTGACCTGGCATATGCCTTGCCATCCGGTAGCAGTGGTGGCATGAGCTTCGGTGCTATTATCTGTGGTGCGCCGCTTGGGGCGATCTTGGGCGTTATCTTTTTTGCCATCGGTGTTGGTGTTATTCAGTGGGTAGCCAAACTTTTTGGCGGCACTGGTTCATTTGATAAATTAGCCTATACATTTGCCGCGATTACAGTTCCGATTTCGGTAGTGTCGGTAGTGTTGACATTACTCGGTATGATCCCCTTTGTGGGTATTCTTACGGGCTTGATTAGCTTTGGATTGCTCATTTATGCCATTGTTTTGGAAGTATTGGCTGTCAAAGCCGTCAATGAGCTCGATACAGGAAAAGCGGTCGGTTCTGTGCTTTTGCCTGGAGTAGTCTTTTTTGTCTTTGTTTGTTGTTGTCTTGTTGTCTTTGGCGCACTTCTTACCCCAGCCATCGGTGAAGTCTTTAACGAGATCAACCAGAGCCTATACTAGGGAAAGTCTTTTGAAAAGAAAACAGCCTTTTGGAGCAAAATTCAAAAGGCTGTTTTATAATATATGCCATGAAAAACGTCAAAGAAACGCTTGAACTTAAGATCGGACAAATCCTTGCTGAACGTGGGCAAATGGTTGCTTTTGCAGAATCCTGCACAGGCGGCTTGATCGGACATCGTATTACCAATATTCCCGGTTCCTCTGAATATTATCTGGGCAGCATCACTGCCTACGCCTACGAAGCAAAAGTGCATTGGCTCGGCGTTTCATGGGACACCCTTGAAGCGCACGGTGCCGTTAGCCGTGAAGTTGTGCTGGAGATGGCGCAGGGCGTGCGAAAAGCCCTCAAAGCCGATATCGGTCTTAGCGTGAGCGGGATCGCCGGTCCTGGTGGCGGGATGCCGGAGAAGCCCGTCGGCACGACCTGGGTTGGGCTTGCTACCGCTGAAGGAAGCTGGGCACGCCATTTTTGTTGGGATGGCGACCGCATCCAAAACAAAGCCGATTCTGCTGATGCCGTTTTGCAGATGTTGCTCGAATATTTGGAAGGTGAGCGCGACCTGGACCAAGACTAAGCTAAGTATCATTTAGAAAAGAAATAAAACACGCAATACCAGACCAAGACAACAAAAGTCTCGAAGACTTTTGTTGTCTTTTGTTTTATTGGGAACAAATCTGCTCCTCCTGACGTTATAAGAACAATACTCAACTATTTCTCTAGGAGGAGAAAAATGTCTACAAGAAAAATCGCTTTTAGTTTGTTCATGATCGCCGCTTTTTTGCTGGGGGCTTGTGGAGGAGGCGCCCCCTCTAGTGAAGCGCCTGTTGAAGAAGCGCCAGCCGAAGAAGCCCCTGCTTATGAGGAGTACGCCGCTCCTGCAGCCGAAGAGCCTGCTTCTACATATAGGGCTGAAGGAGAAAGCTATAGCGACAGCGTCGGGCAATCCGCTCCGAGCGGGGCACCCGGCACCTCGGGCAGCAACCAACCCCAGGGCAAGCGTGATTCCGATGATGAGCCCACCGACATGTTCTTCGAAGATTATGGCACCAATCCCATTATCGACACCGAAGATGATCATCTGTCCACCTTTGCCCTTGATGTCGATACCGGCTCATACACCGTCATGCGCAACTATCTCAACGATGGCAATCTGCCCCCCGAAGATTCTGTGCGCGTTGAAGAATATGTCAACTACTTCGAACAAGGCTACGAACTTCCGCCCGCGCATCAGGCATTCGCTATTCATCTGGATGGTGGTCCTTCACCCTTCACTCAAACGGAACGCTACGAAATGATGCGCGTTGGCATCCAGGGCTACGATGTCTCGGATCGGGATCGTAAAGATGTTTCGCTGACTTTCGTCATTGATGTTTCCGGTTCAATGGATATGGACAATCGGCTGGGATTGGTCAAACGTTCACTCGAGATGCTCGTAGAACAATTAGGACGTGGCGACCAGGTCAGTATCGTTGTCTACGGATCGAACGCCCGCGTCGTCCTTGACCCGACATCTGCTTCCGATAAAGGAGAGATTCTCGATGCAATTTACAGCCTCCGCTCCGAAGGCTCGACGAATGCTGAAGCCGGTATCAAATTAGGCTACAAAACAGCGATGCGTGCTTATGAGCACGATAGCATCAACCGCGTTATCTTATTATCGGACGGCGTTGCCAACGTTGGGCAGGTCGAAGCGAATGCCATTCTCGATGAAGTGGATCACTACGTGGACGAAGGCATCACGATGGCAACCTTCGGCTTTGGCATGGATAATTACAACGATACCCTCATGGAGCAATTAGCCGATAACGGCGACGGTTTCTACGCCTACATCGACGATACCAGCGAAGCCCGCCGTCTCTTCGTGGATGATCTGACCGGCAGCTTGCAAACCATTGCGATGGACGCCAAAGTACAAGTCGATTTCAACCCGGAAGTGGTCTCACGCTATCGCCTGGTTGGTTACGAAAACCGTGACGTGGCGGACGAAGATTTCCGTGACAACAGCGTGGATGCGGGTGAGATCGGTGCAGGGCATTCCGTGACCGCGCTCTACGAAGTCAAGCTCTATAATAATGCGCATGGGCGTGTGGCCACTGTCCACTTGCGCTGGGAAGACCCCGATACGCACCAGGTTGTGGAGATCGAAAAGGATATTTACAGTAGCGATTTCGAGCGCGACTTCCACGATGCCGATCCCTACTTCCAGCGCGCGGTTGTTGTCGCTGAATACGCCGAGATCCTTGGTGATAGCTACTGGGCAGAAGATAGCGACCTCGACGATGTCTACGATGAAGCCCGTTGGCTGGAAGAATATTTCTACAGAGAAGAAGCTATGGAAGAGTTTGTAGATCTGATAAAGAAAGCACGCAGCGAGATGCGCTGGTAGCTCAAATGAAAACTTCGGGAGTCTTCAAGACTTCCGAAGTTTCTGTTTTTTTCTAGACAGATCCTAAAGGTATCCGAGACCTTTAGGATCTAACCTTTAATATCGTATAATATTTGCAATGTTTTTAGTAGCGTGATGTTGGTAACTGTTTTTTCAACAGAAGGAGTTTTGGTGAAGCTTGATTATGGAAGGCTCTTAATTTGGAATTTGTCTGAATTGACAGGGGGGGCATTTCCCCCATATTTCCTAGAAATTGTGATGAAAGATGGGCGAAGTCATTTTGTGCATTCAGGGAACTCAAGAGATGAAGAAACGCAATCAGTTGTTGTGAACATTTATGACTTTAGAACGATGGGCGAGAAAGATATAGCAGAATTATTGACCACAGTTGAAGAAATAAAAGTGATACCGAAAAAGCCTTCAGAATTACACCCTCAACTTTCTTCTGGTTTTTTAAGGTGTAGACTGAAAGATATGTTGTACGTAATTCAATGGGAGCGTGGGCGTAGATGGAATTTCGAACAGCAATTTCCCGAAGAAAGTCGCCATAAGATAGGCTTTAGTACACCTGATATTGAGTCATAAGGATGTCTGCCAACAACCGAAAACTGAAAGTCTTTCTCTGCCACGCCTCGGAGGATAAACCTGCCGTGCGCGAGCTATATCAACGCCTGAACACTGAAGCGTGGATCGATTCCTGGCTGGACGAGGAAAGTCTCTTGCCTGGTCAAGACTGGGATGTGGAAATTTATAAAGCTACACGCGATGCGGATGCAATTATCATTGCCCTTTCTGAGAGATCGGTACAGAAAGAAGGCTATGTCAATAAAGAGATCCGGCGTGTTTTAGATATTGCCAATGAAAAACCCGAAGGGACGATCTATATCATCCCCTTGCGACTGGATGATTGCACACCCTCCTTCGCGCAATTAAGAAAATTGCATTGGCTGGATTATTTCACCCCGAATGTGCATCAGAAATTGCTTCGGTCTTTGCGGATCCGTGCGGAATTTCTAAGGATTTCGATACGAAAGAGAGTTTCGCGTATAGCTGAGCTAGAAGATACAGAAAAAAAACCTGACCTGAAAAAAACCTCGGTAGTGAAGAAAGCATCATCTTCCAGTCCGGATTTGTACATCCCGCCTGAATTCGCTAGTGAAGACTTTTTGCCGCCACCTGCAGGGGTACCTTCATGGCAATTTGGCGAGATGGAATTTGTTAAAGTGCCACATGGCGAATTTCTGATGGGGTCCACAGATAAAGACAATGATACATATAACGATGAAAAGCCGCAACATAAGTTGAATATTCGCTATGATTTCCTAATGGCACGTTTCCCAGTTACGAATACGCTTTTTATGACATTCAACAGAGAGACAGATTACCGAACAAAAGCAGAGCTTGATGGTGTTGCCCATGTTTGGAACGGCAAGGAATGGACGAAAATAAAAGGAGCCTCTTGGTATCACCCCTTAGGTACCAATAGTGATATTGCTGGAAAAGGCAATCATCCTGTTGTGCAAATTTTCTGGAAAGATGCTGTAGCCTTTTGCGATTGGGCTAATTTCAAGTATGGTGCTACATTACCGCGAGGTTTGGTTTTTCGCTTACCGACTGAAGCTGAGTGGGAGAAGGCTGCTCGAGGAAAAGAAGGTCTGGTTTTTCCATGGGGAAACGAATTTGATGCCAATAATTGTAATTGGCGCGAAAGCGGTTGGGACGGCACTTCACCTGTTGGAGTATATTCTTTGCAAGGGGATAGCCCATTTGGTTGCGCTGATATGAGTGGCAATGTATGGGAGTGGACTACATCTTTATGGGGCAAAAACGCTAGGGAGCCTGCATACCTCTATCCTTACAATCCACGTGATGGGCGAGAGAATCAAAAAGTAGGCGATGACGCTCTTCGTGTTTTACGCGGAGGTTCCTTCTATGGTACATCGCGCTACTTGCGAGCTGCCGCGCGTAGCGGGTATAATTTCGTTGATTATCACTACGGCTTTCGTATTGCGCTGGCTCCCAAACTTTCATAATTACTTGCTGATACCAGTTGCTAAAAAAAAAGAAGCTGAGATTTTTGAAAATCTCAGCTTCTGCTATTAGCCTAAACGCGCTCTTTCTTCCTCCACCACTTCCTTGTCTAACTTCTTAAAAAGCGGACTCGGCTGATTGAACGCCGTTGCAGGAGTCAACTCGCTCGGCTTCCATTGTTCACCATCCACGCCGCGATAGCGCAAGGCGGTATGTGTACCGAGATTGTCTTCGATAGTTTCTACGAATTGTTCGCCGAAGAGCGGGGTTTCGTAGCCGAAGGTTTTGTTCAGGGCTTCGCTGGTGAAGGGTAAAAATGGGGCAAAGATGGTTTTGAGTGAGTCAATCGCTTTTAGGGCGGTATAAACTGATTTTGCGGCTTCGTCTCTATCTACCTTGAGTTCTTTCCATGGGGCGGAGGTGTCAAGGTATTTGTTGACTTCGGTCGCTAGTCGCATCGCTTCGTTTAGAGCAGCCCGAATTTTGACGGCTTCGAGCAGATCGCCTACGGAGGCGAATCCTGCTTCTATAACGCCGAGCAAGTCCAAATCCGCGCGGCGAAGCGTGGTAACGTCCACATCAGGGATTTTGCCCTCCCAATGCTTATAGCAGAAGGAAAGCACGCGATTGGCGAGATTGCCCCAGTTGGCAACCAATTCATTATTATTGTGGGCGACGAAGAATTCCCAATCCCAATCTGAATCTTTGGTTTCGGGCATATTCACGGTCAGGTAATAACGCAGCGCATCCGGGTCGTAGCGCGTCAGGGCATCGCGTCCCCAAACTGCCCAATTTCGGCTGCCGCTGATCTTCTGCCCTTCAAGATTCATAAATTGGTTGGCTGGCACATCGTGCGGGAGTGTGAGCAGCTTTTCCTCGCCAGTAAATATCTTCATGAATTCCGTGCCTGCGCCCATCAATTCGGCGGGCCACAAAGCAGTGTGGAAAAAGATATTATCTTTGCCAATAAAATGGAGCTGGCGCGCATCGGGGTTTGTCCACCAATCTTGCCAGGCATCGGGCGTACCATTCACCTTTGCCATCTCTATGGGGGATGAAAGATAGCCGATGACGGCTTCGAACCAAACGTAGAGACATTTGCCTTCCCAGCCCTCAACGGGGACGGGAATGCCCCAATCCAGATCGCGGGTGATGGGACGCGGTAGCAGCCCTTCGGCTTCGATCTTGCCGAGGGATTCGCCCAGCACGGTATCGCGCATGTGGGTGGAACGCTCGCGCAAGAAACTTGCTACCTTCGGTTCGAGTTTTGAGAGATCGAGATAAAAATGTTCCGTTTCACGCAGCTCGAGCGCATCGCCGCCTTTGGCTATGGGATTCTTCAATTTAGCAGGTTCCAGCACATTGCCGCAGCTATCGCATTGATCGGAACGCGCGCCATCTTCGCCGCAGATATAGCAGGTTCCCTCAACATAGCGATCGGGGAGGAAACGATTGGCTTCTGGTGAAAACCACTGCATCGATTTTTTCGCGTAAAGATGACCATTCTCTTTCAACGCAAGGAAAATACTTTGCGAAACTTTAAAGTGATTTTCAGTATGCGTGGTCGTGAACATATCATAGCTAATGCCCATTTGCTGGAAAAGCTCCAGAAAGCCCTCATGGAAGCGTTTGTAGACTTTCTCAGGGGTGCTGTCTTCATCTTCCGCGCGCAAAGTGACGGGCGTGCCGTGTGAGTCCGTTCCGCTGACCATTGCCACGTTGCGCCCCTTTAGGCGATGATAGCGTGCGATAATATCACCCGACAAATGTGAGCCGGTGATATTCCCAACGTGAATTTCGGCATTAGCATAGGGCCAGGCAATAGCAACAAGGATGTTTTCGGTCATGATCTTCTCCGTTCGATAATTTCATATACTGTAAGGGCGAACGGCCGTTCGCCCTTACGAAAACCCAATAAAAAAGGCTGCCCAAAGCATGGACAGCCTCAAAGAGTTATGCTTGCGTGAACTAACGCGCACCCTCCAACACTGTCCGGGTGGGACAGGGCATAGCCATAGGCATATTTAAGATTTCTAAGGGAGAGTACTTTGTATTCATAGCCTATAGTTTAAGGGCGCGTTGGGTCTTTGTCAATATCTAATGGAGATTACGCGCTCCCTGTGCGAATCGCAGCCAACATGAGCCAGAACCAACCCAGAACGAAAGCGACTCCGCCAAGAGGCGTGAGATAAGCAATATTGAAAAAGCCGAACTTTAACGTTCCCGTAAAAACGAGAATATAGAGACTGCCTGAGAAAAGGACGATCCCTGCAATGAATGCCCAACCCGCGTTAGTAAGCAGACTGGCTTGTTCGGGCCATTGCGTGAGCGCCCAGGCAATGACGAAAAGTCCAAATGCATGATACATCTGATACCGAGCAGCTTTTTCCCAGGTAACCAGGCTTTCAGCAGAGACTATTTTTTGCAAGCCATGTGCCCCAAAAGCGCCTGTGGCAACTGCCAAGCCTGCCATGATCGCGCCAAGTGAGAAGAATTTACTTTCCATTTGATTTTTCCTTTTTAGATAAAGTTATTTGATCGTTTTAGTTTTCGTACCCGAATACCGATTCCACCTAAACGTCCGCCCATAATGCCAATAATCGTACACATGATCACATCAGAAATAGTTTCAACATGGAAAACATAGCTGGCGAGCAATTTCCCGATCACCAATATCCAGATCAAGACGAGATAGATTTTATCCAAAGAAAGCGTCACCGCTCTCTCTTCGATATTGGCTTGCATTGGCACAATGTGGCTCATCAGAAAGCCTACGGGAATGAAAAAAAGAATAAGAAGCGCAACCCATTCCCATTTGAAGTAACCATTGCCTATATCATGGAAAAGGTAAACACCAAAGATGAACGAAAACTGCACCAAAAGAAAGGCGCGCAACCATATCTTAAAGGGACTTTTCTTCATCTCTTTGCGGAAAGCTAAGATTTTATTCTTGTCCATAATAAAATCGATTGTATCACCTTCAGCTTGATAGAAACTTACCTAAAGGCAAAAGCCCCAAAGCAATGCTTTAGGGCTTTTGAGTTTCTTTTGCTAATTGGATTAGGCAGACAGGTTGCTTTCTTGTGGAAGTGTCTCGCCGACTTTTGCGCTGTTCAGGGCTGCGTAGACAAAGATTCCCAACCCGATAGTGAAGAGGATACCGCCACCGAGCATCATCTGGGTGTGGAAAGCATCCGCTAAATTGACGCCATCAAAAATATGTGTCGGTCCCGCCCACATCTGGACGCTGAGGAAGAGCATCCCCGCGACGATGGCAGTCATCCCGCCGGCTGCCGTTTTGCCGTTACTTTCGTTCTCGTCAAAGCCGATGATTTGCTTGATTTTTGGAAAACTGAAGAGCAAGAAGACGATCAGTGTAAAGATGATCGCATAAACGATGAAATCCAGTGGCATGGATGAGCCATTCTCGCGTAGGGTGCGCGATGTGAGCATATGAATAATGCCTACAACCAGAGATAAGATCAGAACGATGAGAGAATCTCTGTAGGCGTTCTTTTTTCCACGAACAAGCCCGATGGTTGCGCGTGCGCCCATAATGCCAAGAGCGACGAATGCAAGCACATAGAGAATATAAAGCCATTGGAATTTAGCGATAGCTTCCATCCCCTCATATTGTGTGGCGTCTAATGCGACGCAAGTTGTTCCAACGCCGCTGAGAAGGATCAGAGCCGAGGTTAACCCCATGAGCAGAATACCGATGAAGCGCAAAAACTTTGCCATTTGTTTACTCCTTCTTCACAATGAAATCAATGCTTTCATTGTATAAGATTGCCATGAAGGGAACAGTGACTTTTGTCACAATCGGGCTGGAGTGTTTCTAATTCGTGGAGAAATGATCTCCGCGAATGACTTTGATGAAGTGCTTAACGAGTTTTGGGTCGAAATGTGAACCGGCATTTTCCTGAATATAGGCGATTACTTTTTCTTCAGCCCAGCCTTTACGATAGGGGCGGTCTGAGAGTAGAGCGTCCCAGACATCTACAATGGCAAAGATGCGTGCGGAAAACGGGATTTCTTCTCCTTTAAGACCACGAGGGTAGCCTGAACCATCCCATTTTTCGTGATGGCAATAGGGTATGTCAAGTGCTGGTTGCAAGTATTCAATAGGATTGAGTAAATTATAGGCAAGTGTGGGGTGTTGACGCATAATATCCCATTCTTCAGGCGTTAACTTTCCGGGTTTATGCAATATTCTATCGGGTATGCCCATTTTTCCGATGTCATGGAGTAATGCCCCTCGCCGCGTATGTACCAATTCTTCATCACTCACGCCTACGGCACATGCGATCCGCACTGTGATGTCGGTGACTCGCCTGCTATGCCCTTCGGTTTCCATATCTCGAAGTTCAAGCGCTTTTGCCCATCCTTCCAACGTAATATCCTACGTTAGGATTAGTTCAGTATTTGCCCTTTGCATACTATTGAATAGGGAGGTATTCTCAATTGCAATAGCAGCTTGATTGGCAAGAGTTTTTAGGAAATTAAACCATTCGACATCGGTTTTTAGCAACGAGCGTTGGAAAATCTCCAGTACTCCTTGAACTTGCCCCTTGGCGATCAAAGGGATGCCGATATAGCTGACGAATCCTTCCTCTGCCCAATGAGGTGAGCGTAAGAAGCTTGTATTGCGTTCTCTTAGATCAGGGAGGTGGGTAATTTCACGGCTTCGTGCAACATGCCCAGCATGTCCTTCCCCTACTCTCAAATAGGTATGCTGCAAGGCGGATGTGCGGAATCCGTGACCAGCTTCGAATTCAAGGGATTGCGTTTGTTGCTTTAGCAAGAGTACGCTTGCTGCGTCTATGCCCAATTGTGTGGTGATTTCATTCAAGAGCACCCCCAGCGTAACACGCAAATCCAGGCTCCCTGCAATCGCCAGGTCAATCGTATGCAATGTCGACAGGCGTTGCAAGCGTTTTTGAGTTTGCTTATATAGGCGAGCGCTCTGAAGAGAAAGAGAAAGTTGGTGTGCAAAAGCGTTGATGGCTAGTAGATCGGTTTCTTGCAACTCTTGTGACTGTACGGATAATAAGCCAATATTCTCGTTTTCTACAAATAAGGGCGAAATGATAGCTTTTGGAATTTTTAGTATCTTTGTGAGTTGACCGGCGAATTTCTTTGCAGGTCTAGGTAACATCAGCCGAACGTGGTCCTCTACGTCCTCTTGATAGAAGGATTTTTTCTCGCTAATTGCGCGTTTGTATAGGGGGATAGTTTCGACTTCTATAGAGAATTCTTCCACAGTAAGCCCCGTTAGCTTTTCTGCAGCCTTGATAGCTTTGGGATTAAAGCTCAGGTATTTAAAATAAAGCCTGCTTTGACCCTCGTTTAGAAAAGATATACCACAAGCTAAGCGAAGGTTTTTTAGTCCCTTCGCGACGATCTCAAAAATCTGTTCCTCGGTAAAGGTATATTTCAACGCTAGTAGTTCAGCCAAGATTTATTGTCGGATATAAGCGGTGTAATTTGATGCGA
>JABGQU010000064.1 GCA_018648605.1 Anaerolineae bacterium
AATGACATTCCGCACTTTGACAATTTAACTGTATTCTCTTACAATCATGCGGTCTGCTTCACATCCCAAAAGAAGAAGGGTCCAATTAGATGAAAGAGTATACCACTGAGTTTATCCGCAATGTCGCCTTAATCGGTCATGGCAGTACTGGCAAGACAATGATGGCTGAGGCATTTTTACATTTTAGTGGAGCCATAACACGCTTAGGTAAAGTTGAAGATGGCTCAACTGCATCAGATTTTGATGATGAAGAAATCCGCCGCAAACTTTCTCTGTATACCAGTGTGATCCCGATCGAACATAAGAATACCAAGATCAATACGCTGGATGCTCCTGGCTATACCGATTTTGTTGGTGAAGTTATTTCGGCATTGAGCGTTGTTGATGCTGCTGCTGTTTTGGTCGATTCTTTGGCCGGTGTTGAAGTTGGCACAGAAATAGCTTGGCGTTATTGTGATCAATTTAAATTGCCACGTGCGGTGATCATTAACAAGATGGATCGCGAAAATGCGAATCTTGCAAAGGTAATGACTTCTTTGGAAGAATTCTCTGATACACGCCTTGTTCGCGTTCAGATCCCTTGGGGCGAGCGTGGAGATTTTAAAGGCGTGATCGATCTCTTAAGCAATAAAGCCTACGAAGCCGAGGGCAAAACAGGCGTTGAAATTCCCGCCGAATATGCCGATGCAGTAGAAGAAGCGCGTATGGAATTGATCGAAGCCGCTGCCGAAGGCGATGATGCTCTGCTTGAAAAATATTTTGAAGGCGAAGAATTATCGGATTCCGAAATTGTTGCCGGTTTAAAGAAAGTTTTCCTGGCTGGAGACTATGTTCCCGTTTTCGTTGCTGCGACAGGAAATGAAATTGGGGTTGGTCCCCTTTTGGACGCATTTGTTCGCCTGATGCCCTCACCGGCAGAACGACCCGCTATCGTTGCTCAAGGCAAAGATGGTGACGAAGAACTGAAAGCTTCTGATACTGATCCGCTTGCAGCTTATGTTTGGAAAACCACTGCCGATCCCTTTGTTGGTAAGCAGACTTTCTTCCGCATTTACTCTGGCTCCATCTCTGGTGATAGCCGTGTCTGGAATCAAACCAAGAAAGTTGAAGAGCGTTTTGGCTCGGTAAATATCCCTAAAGGCAAAGATCAAGAGAATATTAAGGTTATTCATGCGGGCGATATTGCAAATGTTCCGAAGCTGAGCGAAACAGCTACTGGCGATACTTTCTGTACAAATGGACATCCACTGACCTTGCCTGTTCCTGAATATCCGACTGGACTCTTCCGTGTTGCGATTATTCCGAAAACACAAGCCGATGCTGCGAAGATATCCCCAACGCTTACTCGTCTATGTGAAGAAGATATGACTTTAGATTGGTATAACGAGAAAGCCACACGCCAGACGATCCTTAAAGGGATGGGAAACCAACATATTGATGTGGCGATCCGTCGTGCTGAGTCTAAATTGCAAGTTGGTTTAGAGACAGAAGAGCCGCGTGTGCCTTATAGAGAAGGCATTACCAAGAAAGCAACTGCTTCTTACCGTCACAAAAAGCAAAGTGGTGGTTCAGGGCAATTCGGTGAAGTTCATATCACGATCGAAAATTACCCTGACGAAGACTTTGAGTTGAGCTGGGATGTTTTTGGCGGCGCAATTTCGCAATCTTATGAACCGGCTATTCGTAAAGGTATCTTGAGTGTTATGAAAGACGGTGCCATTGCCGGCTATCCGATGCAGAATATTAAAATCTCTGTTTTTGATGGTAAAGAGCATCCTGTAGATTCGAAACCGGTTGCTTTTGAGTCTGCAGCGCGCGGCGCCTTCAAGGCTGCTGTCAAAGACGCCGGTCCTGTTCTTTTTGAGCCAATTATGAGAGCTCGTATCACTGTCCCTGATACAAATATGGGCGACGTGATGGGCGATCTCAGCACACGTCGTGGACGGGTACAGGGCACAGAGTCTGAGCGTGGTTCTACCACCGTCATTGCCACTGTGCCTCTAGCTGAAATGCTGCGCTATACAAGCCAGCTACGCTCCATTACAGGTGGACGCGGTTATTTCACGATGGAGTTTGCTGCGTACGAGGTTGTTCCCTCGCATGTGGCTGAAGAAGTGATCGCAGCCGCACAGTCTGAAGACGAAGAGTAAATATAAAAAATTTTGCTAATAAAAAGAGCCGCGCTTTCAAGCGTGGCTCTTTTTGATTTAAGTAGGGTTTCTTGTTGCTAGATAAAGACGATCTGCGCGCCTTCTGTCATATCCATGAAGTCGGAGGCGGTAACAACTTTATCGACGCAGGGTAGGAAATCTTCGTCTTTGATATCAAACATATCTACGGTCATTTTGCAGCCGTACATATTTGCACCAGCATCAGAGAGCATTTCAAGATATTCGCTCACAGGGGGGACGCCCAGTGCTTTCATTTTCATTTTCATAAACCAGGTGGCAAAGGCACTCATGCCAGGGATGATGCCAAGAATATTGGGGATACCCCAATTGCCGGTTGGCAAGCCCATCATGCTCATTTTGAAGCTGGTATTTGCAACAGGAGCAATTTCCAGTCTGTCTACGCGTTTCTTTGTCACCATGTCAAGCCCCCAGAAGGTGAAAAAGATAGTTACGTCAATGCCATCGCCGAGAGCAGCCCAGCCCATGATAAGAGCAGGATAAGCCATATCCAAGTCACCTTTGGAGCAAATAAACGCAATGTGTCGATTTTTTTCTTCAGTCATTTTAAATCTCCTTTTTTGAGAGACATAAGAGTTTAGACTTCAGTTTTTAGCATACCAAGGTCTGTGATCTTAGGTCTGAAACCTTTTTAGACACAACCTTCGGGTTTTCCAAGACCGGAAATCTTGGCAACTTTTTTAGCAGGTCCCTTGGGGAAAAGCTGGAAGAGTTCCTTTGTCGTGACACCAGCTCCCGATGTGATTTGGCGCAGCGTGGGGGCGGCGCCAGAGTCGCCAGCTTGTTCACGGCAGAAGTTGATGATTGCCCAGTGGGCATCAGTAAGTGTGATGCCTTCTTTTTCTGCTAAAGCGGATGCAAATTCTTCCGTCCACTCGGCAGAGTTGGTCATGAAACCTTCTTCGTTCAGTGTGATATTTTCAAGAACAGTCATTTTTCTTTCTCCTTGTTAATAAAATGTTCTTTATTCTGTGGGCGTTTCGCCCATTGCTTTAAGTAAATTGAGCATTCGGGACATACCTCGTTTTACTTGCGGGCTGCCCATTTCTTTGACCAGCTTGAAAGCGGAGATATTCTTGCTCTCATCGGGAGTTTCGCGAATAGCGTCAACGCTCTGGTTGGCGATTGCCATGATCTCTGGTTGTGTCATGTTGCGGACGGTCTTCAAAATGACCACAACATTATCCGCCAGTGCGCGCACATCTTCCTCGCTAAACTCTGTGACAACACGCTCTACGATCTGCCAGCCTTCACGGGCAAATGCAAAGTAACCTTCTCTCTCAAGACGGTCTAATTCTTGGACGCCTTGGTTGAAGATTTGCTTACCCAACACTTGGATATCTTCACTAAGCTCCATAACGTTTTCGAGTTGATCAAAAACTTTTAGTAGAAGGTTGGTATCGCGCAAGACACGTTTTAGTAAGAAGAAAAGGTCTTCAGCTTGAAATTCAGAACCTATTTCTGCTAACTCGTCAATTGCTAACTTGAACAAATGATTGCCGATGGGAATAAGATCGCGTTGTAACTCTTCCATCTCCTGCTGACGGCGTTGTTGCTGCGCCATATGGCTTTCGATGCGATCCATTTTCTCCATGAGCAATGTAAATTGCTCTTGGGTGATGGCTACTTCAGTCATCTTTTTGCTCCTATTCCCATTTTCCAGCCATGCTCATCTGGGATTCAAAGGGCATTTCGCCGCCTTTTAGCAGGATATTCCAGTACATCCAGCGGAACATCATCTTGCCCCAGTGATTAGCATGAGATTCTTTGAGTAAGGAGAAGGGACCAAATCCGGGCAGTGGGAATTTGCCAGGAAGAGGCTCGACATCGTAATTGAAATCGATCAAGACGCCTTTTTCAAAGCCAGATTCAATGTAGCAGTTGGCGTGTCCGTCGAATTTGGGAAGCGGATCCAGACCTTCCATATGACGTTGGATATTCTCGATCACCACGTCGAGCATGAAGTGCGCTACGGAACCAGCCTTGGATGCAGGCACGTTTCCGGCATCTCCAATGACCCACACGTTTTCCCATTTGTCGCTTTGTAGGGTGTGCTTGTTTGTGGGTACAAAGTGGAGTTCATCGCCCATGCCAGATTTTCCGATTACTTCCGCACCCATATTGGTCGGGATGGTTACGAGTAGATCGTAAGGTACTTCGACTTCATCGTAGGAGCGGATAACTTGTTTTTCTTGGTCGACTTCCATAATATTAAAGTCTGGTACAAGATTGATGTTTTTGTCTTGCAGCATATCACCAAGGATGGAAGATGCGCGTGGTTTAGTAAATGCACCGGGCAAAGGTGTGGTAAAGGTGATATCTACCTTGTCACGAATGCCGCGCTCATGGAAGAACCAGTCTGCGAGAAAGAGGAATTCTAAGGGCGCAACGGGGCATTTGATCGGCATTTCAGCAATATTCAAAACCAAGCGCCCGCCTTTCCAAAACTTCAGGAAGCTGCCCAGTTTTGTGGCGCCATCAAGATTGTAGAAGGGGAAGATGCTTTTTAGCCAACCAGCTTCATCAGTAAGGCCAGGGGTTTCTTCGGGATGGATGTGGCTGCCTGTGGCAATGACTAAATAGTCGTAATTGATGGTTTTCTTGTCGCGGCTTAGTTTGATACGATTTTTCTCTGGCTCGATCAATTCGATTTCAGAAAAGATAATGTCAACTTGTGGAGGCAAGAAGTTGCGTTTTGGTTTGACGACATCGGCTGGTGAATACATGCCAAAGGGGATGAAGAGGAAGCCTGGCTGGTAGTAGTGGGTTTCGTCTTGATCGACGATCACAATACGCCATTCTTGCATATCCAGAATTTCTGCCATTTTGTTGGCGACCATTGTGCCGCCAGTGCCAGCGCCGAGGATTAGAAAAGTTTTCATACAAGTCTCCTGTTAATTGGAAAGGGGTTTTTGAGTAGCTGCAACTGCAATTTGCGCCCGCTCTTTTAGATTGTCTGCCATCACTGCGCGTAGCAAGTCGAGGGCATCGATGACACGTTTGTCTGCGAGCTTATAGTGAATGAACTGACCGTCTCGTTGTGATGTAACAAGACCACGTTCACGCAGGGTTTTTAGATGTCGGGAAATTGTTGGTTGGGGAATATTGGTTGATTGGGCAAGTTCGTTTACATGCGAAGGCTTCTCTGCGAGAGAATAGAGAATAAGAATACGTATGGGGTCAGCTAAGCCGTTACATAATTGAGCGTGTAATTGATGGATTTCTTCACGCAGGTTGGTAGCCATACTTATTCTCCTTGATCGGTATATTCACAAAGGTGAATATATGAACGAACACGAGACTACTGTAGCATGTAGATTGACTAACCAGCAAGTATATTTTGTCACAAGCGATACTTATGAATGTCACACGATTATTTAGGTAATTTATATCCTAAATTATTTACACCCTTTTTGAGCCGTGTTTTAGAGTGGGTGATGGTTTTGCTCTTACCCTTTATCATAGAGCGACACGAATCACTTTTCTATAAATATCTACTTTTTTCGAAAGTAATATGCATGTAGATTATCGAAACAGTCTAAAAAGCTATTTGGAAACCCGAAAAGTTTCTGAAAGATGTTTTTTTAAAAAATATATCGAGCATTTTTAGACCCTTTTGACATTCGGAGCACAATAAAACCTTTCGGGTCTGGTCTAAAAAATACTTTTCAGATAGTCTCTAAGAAAAAAGGCATACCCTTTGCAAAGGATATGCCTTTTTATATTCAGAATGTATAAATTGCTAACTATACATGCCCCAGTCTAACGCAGATGGATCTTCCATCATTGAAAAATCCCAAGCTTCCATACCTAACTCAACAAGGGCAGGTTGGGTGACTGCTTTTTGTGCAGCGTTCTTCGTTGCCTCGATCATTGCGGGTGCATAAGGGCAAAATGGAGTTGTCAGGATCATATATACTTTGGTCTTGTCATCTTCAATGCTTACTTGGCGAATCAATCCCAATTGGAGAACGTTCATGCCAATTTCGGGATCAACAACCTTTGATAATTCTTCGCGCATAGTATCAACAAGTTCAGGATGTGTTTCGTGAATTTCCCAGGTTACGGTATTTAAAGTTTTATCGCTCATTTCTTCTATCCTATATGGTTATGGGTTTAACAACGTATGTGCAGCGGGTGCCGCCATTAAGAATACACTCGATCTTTTCAGCAGGAACAGCCAGCATTTGCGAGATAAATGTTTGGTCCATTGAGCAAATCTCAGGGTGGCTTTGTCCAACTTTGTAATATGGGCAAGAGATTTCGTGGATGTGGTACGAATCACCTTCTTTTTCCCAATCAACAGTGAAACCTTCGTTTATGAGCAGTTCTTTGATCAGATCAAGACGTTCTTCGATGGGGAGGTTTTCAAGTTTATCAGCATGCTCCTCTGCCAGATTTAGCGCAACTTGGCTGAAAAGCTCCTTGACCATGGGGTTGGGGAGCGTTTCCTTAAGTTGATTCAGGAGACGAGTGGTTAGCTGCAAATAGCGCGTGGGAAATTTTTCTGATCCCTCATCGGTGAGCGAGTAAATCAGACGTGGACGCCCAACACCATGTCGCTCTTCCTCAGCAGAAATCAATCCGCTTGCTTGCAGGCTGGTGAGGTGATGGCGTACAGAAATTGGGTTGATACCAACCGTTTCTGCAAGCTCATTTGTCGTGGAGCCTGGCTTTCGCAACAGTGCCTGTAAGATTTTTTCGCGTGTTTTTTTCATAATTTTCCTGCTCTAATTTCGCCGTGAGTATACTCGCCTCATATACTTTTGTCAATATATATTATAAATATAATAAATATTGACTTTTTATAACCAGCATGCTATAATGCCGCTCGCTGAAGAACAGTTATAAAACTACGAAAACATTGCCGAAAGGCGTTATACAGGAGTGACGATGTCTGAGTTAATTATCAGAAACTTACATGTAAGCATTGAAGGAAAAGAAATTCTCAAGGGACTTAATCTTGAGCTTAGGGGTGGCGAAACCCATGCAATTATGGGACCGAATGGCACTGGAAAATCTACTTTAGCATATGCGTTGATGGGGCATCCTACCTATGAAGTAACAGAGGGTGAAGTCATTTTTGATGGTGAGAATATTCTCGAGATGGGCGCTGATGAGCGCTCAAGGCTGGGACTCTTTCTCGCATTCCAGTATCCTGTTGCCATCCCGGGTGTGACGGTGGCGAATTTCCTGCGAACGGCGCTTAATGCTCGTCGTCGCGCAGACAACCCTGATGACAAAGGAATATCTATCCTTGAATTTCGTAAAATGCTCAAGGAAAAGATGGACTTGTTGAAAATGGATCATGCTTTCGCAGGTCGTTATTTGAACGATGGTTTTTCTGGCGGTGAGAAGAAGCGTGCTGAAATTTTGCAAATGGCAACTTTAAAGCCCAAAATCGCTGTTTTGGATGAGACTGACTCAGGCTTGGATATTGATGCGCTACGCATCGTTTCTGAAGGTGTGAATACGCTTTCGGATGGTGATCTGGGTGTTTTGGTGATCACGCATTATCAACGCTTGCTTAACTATATTAAGCCGCAATATGTACATATTATGTTCGATGGTCGCATTGTTGAATCGGGTGGTCCTGAATTGGCTTTGCGCCTTGAGGCTGATGGTTATGATTGGATCCGCGAAAAATACGAAGAAAAAGTTGTTGCCTAACTTATTGGTATAGGAGTTCTAATGTCTGACGCACAAGTACTCGAAAGACTGGGCGGGCAAGATAAATACGATTTTAAAGATTCTGAAGAGAATTACGTCTTCAAAGCTCAAAAGGGTTTGAGTGAAAATGTAGTTCGTAGCCTCTCTGAGATGAAGGACGAGCCGCAGTGGATGCTTGATTTCCGCTTAAAGGCTTTGGCGCATTACGAAAAGCGCGCCATGCCTACCTGGGGGCCTGATCTGATGACGCTTGACCTTGACGATATTTACTATTACGTCAAGCCAACTGAAGGACAGGAAAAAGATTGGGACGATGTTCCTGATGATATTAAAAATACCTTCGATAAATTGGGCATCCCTGAAGCCGAGCAGAAATTTCTCTCTGGCGTGGGTGCGCAGTACGAATCGGAAATGGTCTATCATTCCATTTTAGAACATCTCGAAGAACAGGGCGTCATTTTCCTGAGTATCGAAGATGGCTTACGCAAGCACCCTGATATTTTTAAAGAATATTTCGGAACAGTCGTTCCGATCGAAGATAATAAATTCGCTGCGCTAAATGGCGCAGTTTGGTCAGGTGGCTCCTTTGTTTACATCCCGAAAGGCGTAAAAGTGGACTTGCCCTTGCAGGCATATTTCCGTTTGAATAGCGCTAATATCGGGCAATTCGAGCGTACGTTGATTATTGCCGAAGAAGATTCGCAGGTTCATTATGTTGAAGGCTGTACAGCTCCGACGTATACTGAAGATGCACTTCACAGTGGCGTGATCGAGATCATCGTTAAGCGCGGCGCACGCGTCCGTTACTCGACCATCCAGAATTGGTCTACCAACGTCTACAATCTTGTGACGCAGCGTGCCAAGGTCTTTGGCAACGGCACAATGGAATGGGTCGATTCAAACTTAGGTTCCAAAGTCACCATGAAATACCCCTCCTGCTATCTGATGGAGCCGGGTGCACATGGCGAGATCCTTTCGATGGCGTTTGCAAATACTGGGCAAATCCAGGATGCTGGCGGCAAGATGGTGCATTTTGCAGAAAATACCAGCAGTAAGATCACGTCGAAATCGATCAGTAAAGGGGATGGCAAATCATCTTATCGTGGTTTGGTAAAAATTCACGAAGGTGCACACGGCGTCAAAAATAGCGTCGTTTGCGATGCCCTTTTGCTCGACACAAACTCACGCACAGACACCTTCCCTTATATCGAAGTTGAAGAAGATGATGTCACCATTGGGCATGAAGCATCGGTTTCAAAGGTTGGCGAAGAGCAGCTTTTCTATCTTCAGTCGCGCGGTCTCACCGAAGAGGAAGCCACCACCATGGTCGTCTCCGGCTTTATTGAGCCGCTCGTTAAAGAATTACCGATGGAGTATGCTGTTGAAATGAACCGTCTTATCCAGCTCCAAATGGAAGGATCGGTAGGGTAGACCCATGGCAGAAAAAGCAAAAGTAGTTATAAAAACAGGACGACGAGGCGAATCGGCCTCTAAGAAATTCAGCTTTACCAGTGAGATGGTCAACACCTCGAGCGATAGTGCCCTCGGTACATACCGCGCCGAGGCTTGGTCTGCGTTTGAAAACATGGATATGCCAACCGTACGTGATGAGGCATGGCGGCGCACCGATTTGCGTAAAATGCCCCTTGAGCGTTTCCGTATCCCCGCAGAAGGTGCTTTCAACGATCTTCCTGCTGTTCCCGAAGCATTGCTCAAGCCCCTCGTCGGCGAAGCCCACGGTGGGCAAGTGACCTTGCTCCCTGGCGGCGCAGAAGTTTCTCTCTCATCTGAGTTGGCAGCAAAAGGTGTGGTCTTCACCGATTTCCGCACCGCTGAAAAAGAACACCCTGAGTTGCTCACGAAACTGGCTGGCAATATTGTCCGCGCCGAAGATGGGAAGTTCGCTGCCCTAGCCGCCGCTCTCTCTCAGAACGGTGTACTGCTCTATGTCCCGCGTGGTGTGCAAGTCGAAGAACCGTTGCACAGCGTTCTCTGGGGTCCTGGCGCAGATTTGGCGCATCTTTCGCATGTCATCGTGCATGTTGAAGAAGGTGCTTCTGTTACCTATGTCCATGAATCTGCTTCACCCGATGAAGAAGGCACACATACCTTCCACGCCGGTCTTGTTGAGATCAACGTGGCGGATGGAGCAAATCTGCGCTTTGTTGAATTGCAGTCGTGGGGTAAACACGTCTGGAATTTCAGTCATGAGCGCGTACACGTTGGTCGTGACGCGAATCTCGATTGGGTCTTCGGTGCTGTGGGAAGTCGTTTAACGAAAAACTTCTCAGACCTCGACCTTGTCGGTCAAGGGGCAGCAGGCCGAATGTCCGGGTTTTATTTCACCGATGGAACCCAGCATCTCGATCATGATACCCAGCAAAATCACCTTGTTCCCAACACCTCCAGCGACCTGCTTTTCAAAGGCGCGTTGAAGGGAAAAAGCCGTTCTGTTTGGCAGGGGATGATCTATGTCGCTCCCGGTGCGCAAAAAACGGATGGCTACCAAGCCAACCGCAATTTGATCTTGAGCGAAGATGCACGCGCCGATTCAATTCCCGGGCTTGAAATTTCTGCTGACGATGTGCGTTGTACACATGGCGCCACGATTGGTAAAATAGACCCGGAACCGCTCTTTTATTTACGAAGTCGTGGCATCACGGAAGAAGATGCCCAACGGCTGGTTGTGGAGGGGTTCTTTGATCCCATTATGCAGCGCATCCCCTTTGAAGGTGTGCGCGAGCGTTTCCAACAGGCGATCAAAGATAAACTAGACTAATACTGTGTGGCGCAGAAAATGCGCCACACAAACTATATTTGCGGGAGGATGTTTCTATGGCTTTTATGCGAAGTCCAGATAAAGTACATGAATATGATGTTGCTGATCGAGTAGAGGTTTTTTGCGATCACGACGACAAAGAGGACGAGCGCACACGGGGCTGGTTACGGGGAGTTGTTGCGCAAGTGGATAATAAAATGGTTGCGGTTCAATTTCGTGTGAATGTATACCTCACTGATGGTTGGATGGTGCCCGATAGGATTTTGTGGTTTCCTTCTAACTCTAAGGATATTCGACCGCTTAAACGCAGTTCTCAACAGAAGGACTAATGAAGCCGAAAACGCCCCTGAACGTGGACTTGCTTCGCGCTGATTTTCCGATACTTACGCGCGAAATTGGTTCCGCCAATAAAAAGCTCATCTATCTTGATTCGACGGCAACCGCTCAAAAACCAACTGACGTTATCGACGCGATGAATGATTTTTATCGTCTTAATAACGCGAATATTCATCGTGGCGTGCATACCTTAGCCGAAGAATCTACCGCCATGTATGAATCAGGGCGCGAGCAAGTTGCCGCTCTGATCAATGCCTCGCCACGCGAAGTGATTTTTACGCGCAACACCACAGAGTCGATCAATCTCGTTGCTTATAGCTGGGCACGCACCAATCTGCAGGCTGGTGATCTCATCATCCTGACCGAGATGGAACATCACTCCAATCTCGTCCCCTGGCAGATGTTGGAAGCCGAGCGTGGCGTACGCCTTGAATTTGTACCCATTACAAATGATTACCTTTTCGATATGGATGCTTATCGAGAGCTGCTTAAGCAGGAGCCAAAACTGGTCTCCTTTACGCAGATGTCGAATGTCTTAGGCACGATCACACCCGCCAAAGAGATCATCCGTCTCGCGCACGAAGTTGGGGCGATCACTCTTGTCGATGCGGCGCAATCCGTCCCGCACTTGCCCGTTGATGTGCGAGACCTGGATGCAGATTTCATGGCCTTTTCAGCGCATAAAATGGTCGGTCCTTCTGGCATCGGCGCGTTATATGGCAAACTTGATCTGCTCAATGCCATGCCCCCATTTATGGGTGGCGGCGACATGATCAAAACTGTCCATTTGCGTTCTTTTGCGACAAACGAAGTGCCGTATAAATTTGAAGCAGGAACGCCAGCTATTGCTGAAGCAATTGGCTTTGGCGCAGCTGCTGCTTATCTACAAAATATCGGTATGGACGCGATTGCAGCGCACGAACAAGAAATGTCGGAATATGTACTTGAACATTTGGAGGAGATCCCAGGCATCACTGTTATTGGGCCTTCAGCAGCGCATAAAGGCGCGGTTGCCTCCTTTGTGATGGATGGCGTTCATCCGCATGATGTTGCCCAGATTTTGGATGCGGACGGTATTGCTGTCCGCGCAGGGCATCATTGCGCACAACCCTTGCATGAAAAATGTGGTATTCAGTCTACAACACGCGCGAGCTTCTATTTGTATAATACGAAGGAAGAAGTGGACGCGTTGGTTGAAGGTATCTACAAAGTTAAAAAGATTTTTGGTTAGCACTAAGTACTGAGCTTTTCCAAAAAGCTCAGTACCTTTTTGTTTGGGAAAATACTATGGACGATCTCTATCGCGAAGTTATCATCGAACGCTACAAAACCCCGCATTATCGTGGGCATCTTGACCCGCACGATATTTTCTTCGAGGACGATAATCCTGTTTGTGGGGATCATATCGAAATAACGGTGCAAACCGATGAAACGGACGTCGTTAAAGCGGCAGCTTTCGATGGGCATGGTTGCTCTATCTCGCAAGCCTCAGCAGACCTACTCATCGAGTCGATTCACGGCAAAACTCTCGATGAAGTCAAATCCCTCACAAAAGATGATGTCATCGAATTGCTGGGCATAGACCTGGGTCCCGTCCGATTAAAATGTGCCTTACTCTCTTTGAAGGTTCTCAAGGCGGGCGCTTATGGTCTTGGCACTGAAGAAGTGAGCGATGCGCTGGTTGAATAATTGAATGAGCGCAGAAGCTAAAAACGCAGCGCTTTGGCGAGTCATTTTCGGTGGGATACTGCTTTCGGGAATTTTGGCGATTGTTGATATTACCAAGATCGCAGCCGAGAAAGGCTTTTCGCTCACGCAGCCAAAATGGCTTTTTTTAATAGCGGGCATCGGTATCCTTGCGTTTTTAGGCGGGCTTCTTTTCACACTAACCTGGACAAAATATTTTTCTAAACTGGAAGCATCTTCGGATGCTTTTTTGCGTTTAGGAGAAAAAATAAAATGGTTCTTGCTTCCCCTTCTTGTCGTTTCTCTAAGCGGGGTAACTCTCTTCGAGTTAGAACCCTATTTTTCAGGCTTATTTGGTAATTATTTTTGGACCAAAATATTTTCCTTTTTTATTTTTCTCTTTGTTGGGGCATTCTTTTTGCGTGCCTTTTTTCCATCGCTTTCATGGTCTGAAAGCTTTGTGTGGATGGTTTTGGGGCAACTGCTCATCTATTATTTTCCAACAAAATTTACCTACTTTACGAATTATCCCTTTGCCCTCGGCTGGACTAGTGATAGCCGCCATTATTATGCTTCGCTTTTCTTCTCTGAAAAGCTCTATGACCAAAATCTGCCTTTGCCGATCTTGCATCCCAGCTTGCATCTGTTGTTGAGTATTCCCTTCTTATTTGGGCGTTTCCCGCTGATCGTGCATCGTCTTTGGGGTACGTTCCTGCCCTGGGTATTGGCAATCGGTATTAGTTGGGCCTTATTGCGACAGACCCTAACAGGCGATAAAAAGCCTCGTTCTTTCTCCATTCTTATCGGCATCTGGATTTTTCTCTATCTCGTGCGCGCTTCGATATACGCCCATCTGCTTTTACCCACATTGCTTATCTTTCTTTTTGTCTCCCCTGAAAAGAAATGGCGATCTTGGGCGACGATAATTCTTGCGTCGCTTTGGGCGGGCATGAGCCGTATTAATTGGTTTCCTGTACCGGCGATGTTGGCCGCCTTGATCTTTTTGCTTGAGGTGCCCCAAAATCGGCGCAAACTATTCGATTATCTCAAACTGCCAGCACTTTGGTTTATTTTCGGTACCGCGAGCGCTTTTCTTTCGCAGGCTGTCTATATTCAAATTTCTGGCAATGGTGGACGAGAAGAGTTTTATACAAGCCTCGCATCTGATCTGCTATGGTATCGTTTGCTGCCAAATCAAACCTATGCACCAGGGATTATTCTAGGAGCGCTTTTTCTCTCGTTGCCTCTTCTGCTTTTTGTGGCTTTGCATATTTACCGTCATCGTGGAAGCTGGCAACCGATCCGCTTGTGGGGAGTTTTTGGTGCGGTTTTCATTCTTTTTGTGGGCGGGTTGGTGGTCAGTACGAAGATCGGTGGCGGTGCGGATCTGCATAATATGGATGCGTATTTCGTCAGCATTTTGCTCGTGGCGGGGATCGTGTACACGCGTGGATTTGCGCCTGATTCCGTTTCCAAATATCTGCCTGCAAAATTATCTTTTCCCGTTGTGGTGATCGCTCTGGGAAGTCTGGTGGGCATGATCCTAACCGGACGTGGCGGTTTACCGAGAACCAATTGGGACTGGGCAAACGCCTCCTTAAACGATCTCAAGTTTCAGATCACGCACGTTGCGGAGCAGGGCGAAGATGTCCTCTTTATTGCCCAGCGGAATTTTGTCACCTTTGGCATGGTGGATATCCCCCTTATCGCTGAATATGAGAAAGATGTTCTCATGGAGATGGCGATGGCGCGCAATGACGCCTATTTGGATGGTTTCCATGATGCGCTGCGTCAGCATGATTTTGGGATGATCGTAATTGACCCACAATCGGGCATAATGTTAAGCGAAGAGCGTTCTTTTGCCATTGAGAATAATCGCTGGGTATTGAAAGTTACGCGCCCACTGCTTTGCTATTATGAGCCTTTGGTTTTATATGAAGATGTTGGCGTGGAGCTATTTGTGCCGCGTGCTGAATCAATAGATTGCGAGTAAGAATAACGATGAATTATACAATTTACCCCGAAGAAAAATGCGATTTTTTTGAGATTTTGCCTATAAATGATTTGCCAAGTGGCGAACGTCTTTTTGTGGAACTGGGCGATATCCCGATCGTGATCTTCAATATTGCGGATACTTTTTATGCCATTAAAGATCAGTGTTCGCATGAAGATCTGGAGATCGGTGATGGGGATCTAGAAGGGCATGATCTTTCGTGCCCACACCATGGCGCGCACTTCGATGTGCGCACAGGTGAAGCCCTAACCTTACCTGCTGTGGAGGGAATACCTGCCTATCCTGTGCGCGTACGAAAAGGGAATTTGGAAGTAGGCTTACCGAAGGAATAAAAAAGAGCGAGTAAGCTCGCTCTTTGACTTTGCATAGTTAGTGACTGCTTGCAGTCACTTTTTTTAATCACATTTGTTGAATTCGCCGACAATCCTTAGTATATCAAATCCTTCAGCGAAGGGTTTTTCAGCCAGCGCGCCATGTCGCACCATCGTGGCATGTAGTAATTCGGCTTCAAAATAATACTTATCTTGATAAGTTTTATACTGCATTAGCGCTTCGATCTTTTTCTTCGCATCATCTTCTGTGACCTCGACAAAAAAATTTGGGAAGAAGCCGTGACTGGAGCGGACAACGTCAAACCCTAGCACGGTGATGCCGCGATAGGCACGTAAGGCTTCGCGCGTAATCGCATTATGATCCTGGTGGATATCCTGCTCACTGTGAGTAAAGATAATATCGGGTTTAATTTCTTTGCGCAGCTTGAGCAAATATTCCAGAATTTCCTGGCGATGCTCTGGCATATATCGCGTCTCAAAGGGCTCAACGATCACATTCTCGCGCGGTACGCCTAATACCTTCATGCTCTCATAATGTTCAGAAAGCACATTTTTCAATGCAGGGTTTTTCTGATTATCTGAGAGTGTAACGCAGGTAACTTCACATTGCGGCAAGATGTGGTGGATGAGCGCACCCGCGCCTAACTCAATATCGTCTGGGTGTGCGCCAATGAAGAGAACTCGTTTTCCGTAAAAATTCATAGTTTTCTCTTAAAACTGATTTTCAAAATAAAGTAGGGGCGGGGTTATCCCGCCCCTACAAATAGGTCTAATTATTTCGTGCCAACAAAGCCGCCGACGACTTTTGTCATCACCAGCTTGCCGTCTTTTTCAAGACGCTTCTGGGCGGCGGCGGTGATCTTTTTCATCACGACTTCAAACTCGTCGTTGCCGCTGAAGAGATCGCCCCAGAGTTTGCGGTCTTCGGAGAGCGAAGCGCGCGTATAAGCGATAAAAGGCTCTACAGTGGGGAATGTGAGCGGATTTTCAAAGACATGCACGTCTACTTTAGCGAAGGTCGCTTTCATGGCATCCAGAATTTCACTGCCATAACGGGAACTGCCCGGCATCGGGGGGATAACCATGCCAGTTGCCTCACGAATGATCTCGTAGAAAAGCTGCTTGTTTGCTGGAAGCGGACCAGATGTGAAGAGACGCCCACCCGGTTTCAAGACGCGGTGCATTTCGCGGATCGTCGCAGGAATATCTGACGCATAATAGATCGCAAAACAGCAGGATTGCAGATCGAATTGGTTGTCATCAAAGGGGAAGTGCTCGTCAAAATTTAAGGGCATCAGTTTGAGCGGATTGCCTAATTTTGCGTTTTCTGTGCGTGCTTTTGTGAGCAATTCTTCGTTCACATCGCCGCCAGTGATCTCGGCTTTTCCGTCAGTGTACTCGTGGTACAAAATGCACTGTTTCCCTGCGCCGCAAGCGACATCCAGAATACGATCATTCGCGGTCGGGGTGAGCAGGTCAAGCATCCATTGATCAATATCTCGACCGCCGAATTCCTTGTGAATATCAATGCGTTTTAATAAGTCATTTGTGGTTTCACGATAGTCAATTTTCATATTTTCCTCGTATTGTATTGGTTTAACGGCTCGAATATACCACAACTTGTGCTAAAATGCTGTGATAATTGAGCACTTTATGGAGTAATTTTATGGCAAAAAACATCATTCCTTCTGTAAAAGGAACCCGTGAGTTTTATCCCGAAGAAATGGCGCTGCGCAACTTCCTTTATAAGAAAATGTGCGAGGCTTCAGAATCTTTTGGCTACCAGGAATGGGACGCACCCTATCTCGAAACCCTCGAGCTTTACGCCGCTAAATCTGGCGAAGAATTGGTTCAAGAACAAGCCTTTACCTTTGAAGATCGTGGCGGCACACGCGTTACCCTGCGTCCAGAATTAACGCTCAGCCTTGCACGTATGATCGCGAAGAAGCAGCGCCAGCTTACCTATCCTGTGCGCTGGTGGTCATTCGGACCTTTTTGGCGTTACGAGCGCCCGCAAAAGGGACGTTCGCGTGAATTCTTTCAATGGAATATTGATATGCTGGGGCCAGATTCCCCGGAAGCGGATGCAGAACTTATTGCGGTTGCCATAAAATTTATGAAGTCGGTCGGACTCGAACCCGAACAGGCTCGTGTTTATGTCAACAATCGCCAGTTGATGGACTCTGAGTTCGATAAACTGGGAATCCCAACAGAATCCCGTTTAAATATCTCCAACCTGGTTGATCGTCGCAGTAAAATGAAAGCCGATGCCTGGGCAAAATATGCCCTTGAAAATGGCCTCTCACAAGAGCACCTAGATGGACTTATAGCTCTCCTCGAGAATAAAGACCTCTGGAAAGAATGGGAAGATCTACGTCGTCTCTTCGCTGCGTTGGATGCCCTCGGCGTGCGTGAATATGTCGAATTTGACCCGAATATTGTGCGTGGTTTACTCTACTATACAGGCACAGTCTTTGAAGCCTTTGATTTAAGCGGTGGCGTGCGTCGTGCCATTTTGGGCGGCGGGCGTTATGGAAATCTTCTCGCCGATGTGGGTGGCGATCCGCTTTCAGGAATTGGCTTTGCAATGGGAGATGTGGTCATAGGTATTGTTCTCGCAGAGAATGATCTGCTCCCGGCATTTACGCCATCCCCTGCGCCGGTGTTGGTGACGATCTTTGATAAGGAATTTCAGCAGGCTTCTCTGGCATTATCTGCCGAATTGCGTGAAGCTGGTTTGAACGTAATAAATTATCCTGAGCCTGCCAAGATCGGGAAACAATTCAAATTTGCGAATGCGATGGGGATGAAAGTCGCGCTTGTTTTGGGTGCGGATGAAGTGGAATCTGGTCAGGTGGCGGTGAAAGATCTGATTAGCGGCGAGCAAGTAAAGGTCGCGCGCGCCGACGTCCCAGAAAAAGTCCATCAAATCCTTGCGAGTGAGTGATGCCAGTGATATAATCTGCGGGCTATAAAATGGTGGCTGTAGCTCAGTTGGCAGAGCACCTGTCTGTGGATCAGGATGTCGCGGGTTCGAGCCCCGTCAGCCACCCAAATTTTTATCAGGGGCGCATATTTTAGTAAGCTAATTCAAAATATGGCGTCCTTGTAAGTTTGGAGTTAGTCCATGCCCACAACCTTTGAAACCCTCCCTAGTTTCATCAGTCTGACCGAAGCTGGCGAGCGTCTTGGTCTCAATTCAATGCGCTTGCAAGACTTGATTCGCGTTGGTACACTGAAAGCGGCTCGAATCAAAGGAGAAACAGTTGTGGAGGAGGAGAAAGTGGACGAAATTGCTACTCAACCGAAAAAAGAAGATCTCGAAGAATATAAGCAATTTGCTCACTTGAAAGGGGAGTCTATTTGGACAAGCGAAGCTGCGAGAAAGTATGAGATTCCTCAACGCACCCTCAGCCGTTGGGTTCAGGCGGGGCATATTGAGTGTATGGATAATGACGGTTATAGAATTTATTTAGATGCACAAGATGTAGCTTATTGCGTCTCAATTTATTCCCGACGTGGGGGTGGGCAAGGAAAGCGTATTTTTAACAAAGATGGAACGCCTTATAAAACTAAGACTGAACTAGAAAAGGATAACGCTGAGAAAAAAGATTAATAGTTCTGTTTAACTGATACAAGTAATTCAACAAGAATATAGAGCAAATATATAAAACCGGGCATTCGCTCGGTTTTTTTACGCCAAACATTAGACATCTTTCTTGACTTAAATATGTCTAATGTTTATACTCTCCTCCATATTTACTACAAAGAACGCCGAGATAGCTCAACCGGCAGAGCAGTCGCCTTC
>JABGQU010000065.1 GCA_018648605.1 Anaerolineae bacterium
CTCTAATTGTTTCGTATCTCATACGCCTATTATGGCATACTTATGCAAGAGGTCTTTTAAATACTTGTTATTAAATAGGATAGACAGATCATTGTATAAACAGAAATATTCACAGTACTCACCAACTTGGGCACTCCGGGATCATGCTTGGTTAGGTAGCGTCTTTCACGCTAACATATAATTCAAACCCTCTATTTCTTCTATAAATTTTTTCACGTGTTCTTCCCTTGTTGCCCAGGAAGTAATTATGCGGATTGCCGACTGTTCTTCGTTGATTTTTCTCCAGATATAAAAATCGAAGTTTTTGCTCAACGCTTCGATCTTCTCGTTTTCCAAAATTGGGAAAATTTGATTAGTTGTCGTTTCAGCCCACCAATCTACGCCTGCTTCGTTGAGTGCTTCTTTGATTCGCATTGCTTGTTCGTTTGCATGTTTCGCAAGCTCGAAATATAGGTCGTCTTTCAATAATTCTTGAAATTGGATGCCCAAAAGCCTGCTTTTTGAAAGCATGGCTCCTTTTTGTTTCAAATGATATTCAAAATCTTCTTGCAGTTTTCGATTATTGATAATGATGGCTTCTCCGATCAACGCGCCATTTTTTGTGCCACCCCAATAGAAGGCATCGGTATATTTTGCGACATCTTCCAAGCTTAGGTCATTATCTTCAGCGGCGAGTGCCTGTCCCAAACGGGCACCATCCATATACAAATAAAGATCGTTTAATTGGCAAAACTCCCAGAGTTTTTTTAGCTCATCTTTGAAATAAATGGTCCCGATCTCTGTAGAGTTGGAAATATAGACCATTCTCTGCTTTAGCTGATGTGGTCTCCGAGGGTGTGCATCAAGGATTTGCTGGATATCTTCGGGAGTTAACTTTCCATCTGCTGTCTCTGCTGAATTGACCTTATGACCTGTTGCCTCCACTGCGCCCGTTTCATTGTCGAAGATATGCCCGGTGTTGGCGGAGATCACGCTTTCGTGCGGTCTTAGAAAGGCTGATGCGACAACAAGGTTTGCCTGTGTGCCTCCGCTGATAAAAAAGACTTTTGATCGCGGCGAGCGTGTTTTTTCTAAAATGAGATTTGCCGCTTTTTTTGAATACTCATCGAAACCATAGCCGTCTTGTTGTACAAGGTTTGTCTTGGTCAGCGCCTCCAAAACTCTGGGATGGCAACCTTCAGAATAATCATTTTTGAAAGAAATTTTCATATTTTCCTTTTCTGCGTTGGGTAACTTTTCAATTTGATCTGTGCATAAACAGAATTTTACCGCTGGTTTTGTTTATGGCTAGATATTTCGCTAAACTCGTTTTTTAGAGGTAAGTTTTATCCCAAGCCCAACAAGCACCATGCTGTATCCATTGCTCAATATTCTTTCCATTATTTTCGCTTATCCAAACACTGTCGTTTTCTGTTTCTGCATACAAAATATTGGTTCTCTTCGTCCGTTTCGGTCGAGTATTTTAGAGATTGTTAGCGTATGATCAATCTGCTCTCACTAAATGGGCACGGAAACTAAGAATATTATCGTAACAGTGCACAAAGTTTTCAAGAAATCAAGTAAGAAGTAGCTGATATATTCCGTCTATACTGGGTGGAGAATAAAACTATGGACATAATAATAAAATCAAAAACCTTTATCCAAAAGCACGGAAGTAAATTCCCCGCGTTGCTTTTCTGGCTGGGGCTGATCGTAGCCTATAACGCGTACGCAAATGCGCAAGGATTATCTCCTTTGGAAGTTATCCAGCAGTTGCTTGGCTTCATGCAAACCGGCTTCTGGGGCGTGCTGATCTATATCGTGCTTTACGCTATCAGACCGCTGATCTTATTCCCTTCAACAGTATTGACATTGGCTGGTGGATTCGTTTTCGGACCTGTTTTGGGCGTGCTCTACACCATCATCGCGAGTAATATCTCATCGACGATCGCCTTCTACGTAGGGCAGTTTTTCGGCGAGGGCTTATTCAAGGATGATGGCTCGGACGGATTGCTGCAACGCTACGCCCGTCGAATGCGTGAGAATAGCTTCGAGACGGTCATGACGATGCGCTTCATCTTTTTGCCCTATGATGCAGTCAGCTATTTGGCGGGATTTTTACGCATCAAATATCTGCCCTTTATTCTGGCGACCGCGCTCGGCTCTATCCCCGGGACGATTGCTTTCGTTGGCTTTGGCGCATCGGTGGAGAGTTTTGATGGGGGCTTGCCATCACTTAACCCCGTTACGCTCGGTGTATCTCTCGCAATTTTTATTGTGAGCATTGCGCTTTCGCGATTATTTAAGAAGAAGGAAGGGCAGACTTCCGAAGTTTTAAAAACTTCAGAAGTCTAATTGAAGTAGATGTGCATTGCATCCGCTTTTGGATGCGTTGCACAGCGGGTCAAAATACTCATGTTTTGCAAAGCCGACCTGCAACGCACCTTAAAGGTGCAATGCAGGTCTATCATCTAAAGGACACCACTATGAAAACACATTTTCAAACCATTGTAATCGGGGCTGGCTCGGGCGGGATGACCGTTGCTATCGGCTTGGCGGCGTTGGGAAAAGAAGTCGCGTTGATCGAGGGGCATCACGTTGGAGGTGATTGCACCAACGTGGGCTGTGTGCCATCAAAGACACTCATTCATCTCGCGAAGAATTTCAAAAATGGTGCAAACCCCGATGAAGTTTTGCAGGAAACTATCCGCAAGCGCGATTTTCTCCGCGATAAAGAAACCGAAGAAATCAAAGAGATCGAGAACCTGACCTTTATCGAAGGGATGGCAAAATTCTCTGCGGCAAAAACGCTTGACGTGACCAATAGTGCAGGCGAAACGCAGCAAATTACTGCTGAGAATATCGTCATCTCGACAGGTGCACGCCCGCATATGCTCAATATCGATGGCTTGCCCGCTGAACGCGCGATGACGAATATCGACCTTTTTGATCTCGAAAATGCGCCCAAACATATCGCCATTATCGGCGCGGGCGTGATTGCGCTGGAGATGGCTTTTGCGCTCCAGAAAATCGGCACAAAAGTGACCATGTTCGCGCTCGATAAACGCGCGCTGATGACCAGCATCCCCGAAGCGGCGGAGGCAATTCAGGCAAGTTTAGATAAAAAAGGCATCGCCACTTATTATGGCGCAACCGCAAAAATTTACGACGAAGCCAGCCAGACACTCACGCTCACGCAGGGTGATGCTGAAATAACGGTAGATGCTGTGGATAAGGTTTTGGTGGCAATCGGTCGGGTGCGCAATATCGATTCTCTTGGTCTGGAGCAAGCCGGGGTCAAGTCCGATCCGCGGATGGGGATTTTGACCAATTCATTTGGCGAGACAAATATGCGGGGCGTGTACGCTATCGGGGATGTCACGTCTACATCCGCTTTTACCCATTCTGCCAATGCTCAGGGGCGACGGGTTGTGCAGCGGATTGCCTTCCCATTTTTGCCGATGGCGAAAAAAGAGCCGCTTTTCCCGAACGCGACTTTCTCGGACCCGGAAGTTGCTTCCGTTGGATTGACGGCTGCCGAACTCGGGGCATCGTGCCACCAAAATACCATCAAACGGATTCGCGTGGACCTGAAAGGCAACACCGACCGCGCCTATACGGATGGAATCGAAGAGGGTTTCATCATCGTGGACGCGGTGCGCCTGACGGGGCGGATTTTGCACGCCACCATCGTTGCGCCGCACGCTTCTGAGATGATCTCGTTCTTCACGCTGGCGATGAGCCAGAAAATTTCGCTTTATAAGATTTATCGTTTGGTATACCCTTACCCGACCTTTTCGAGCGGAATTTTGAAAGTAGGTGATTTCTTCATGCGAGAAACGCTGACGAATTTACCGAAAGAAATTGGGGCATATTTGCGTTATAGATTTGCACGACCAACAAAAAAATAATGTCACTGCGAGCTGCTGATGCTTTTCAGCGGCGTGGCAGTCTCCTGCCTATGGTGGAGATTGCTTACCCTGAAGGGCACTCGTCGCTCCGCTCGCAATGACAGAAATTATTAAGTTTTTAGGAGAACAAAAATGAAACGTATTATCTTTACTTTGCTCGTTTTTTCAATGCTACTCGGAGCCTGCGCGCCAAAAAGCGACGCGGCTTCTGACGAATTCGACCTCGCCGATTGGGACAGCGTCCTCGCTGCCGCAGATGGGCAAACGGTCAATTGGTATATGTGGGGCGGCTCGGATAGCATCAACGCTTACGTCGATAATTTCTACGGCGTGGCGCTGAAAGAACGCTATAACATCACGCTCAATCGCGTCCCCGTAGCGGATGCGGCGGACTATATCAATCAGGTTCTCAGCGAAAAAGAAGCTGGTGTAGAAAATGGCGCAGTTGACCTGATGTGGATCAACGGCGAAAACTTCTTCACGCTCAAGCAAGCCGAAATGCTCTACGCAGATTGGGCACAAGCCATCCCCAACAGCGCATTCGTCGATTGGGATAATCCCGCCATCAACCGCGATTTCGGCGAACCCGTTGAAGATTTGGAAAGCCCCTGGTCTTCGGCACAATTCCAATTTATCTATGATTCAGCTCGTATGAGCGAAGATGAGCTTCCCCGCTCCTACGCTGATTTGGCAACTTGGGCTTGCGAGCATCCCGGTCGTTTTACGTATATCGCGCCCGGTCCCGGCGCATTTCAGGGGACACGTTTCGTGAAGGGCGCGCTCTTCGAGATCAGCGGTGATGCCGCGCAATGGGGTACTGTTGACCAAGCCCTCTGGGATGAATACGCTCCCCAGACTTGGGAATATTTCAACGAGTTCAAATCCTGCCTATGGCGTGAAGGTGAAACTTATCCGAAGGATGAGTACGAACTTCACAGCCTTTTCGCCAACAACGAGGTCGATTTCTCCATCACCCAAGCCATCGTTGGTGCTGGCGCGTTGATCGATGAAGGTCTTGTCCCTGCCACATCCCGCGCTTTCGTCTTTGACAATTACATGATCGGCGATTTCAATTATGTCGCCATCCCCTCGAATGCGAGCAATAAAGCCGCTGCGCTGGTTCTGGCAAACCTGATTCTTGAGCCCGAATTTCAGGCGGCCCAAGTCCTGCCCGAAAACGGATTCGGTCTCGGCTTCGGCATCGACGTGACCCGTGTCTCTGACCCCGATCAGGTCGCCGTCCTTGAAGACGCCCTCGCCAATCTCGGCGAAGCCGCCACCCCCGCCGAAGATATGGCAAAATCCCTCGTTGGTGATGCTGCTTCACCCTACCAGTCAATGGTTGAAGAAGGCTGGCGTGAATTTGTTTTGATTGGACAATAACGAGTTACAGGTTGGAAGGTTTTAAAGTTTGCAAGTTCAAAACCTTCCAACTTTTTAACTCTCTAACCTCCAACCTTAAACTTGAAACCTTCAACCCGCACCCTCCTCCGCCTCGCCCCCACCCTCGCTGTCTTAACGATTCTCCTCGGCGCGAGCCTCCTCTACGGATTAGCCCAAAGCCTCGGCTATCTCACCATCATCGGGGAAAAAGAACTCAACCTCACCGCCTACATAAATCTCATCAGCGGGCAAGGCACAGCGGGCAGAGAGTTTTGGGTCTCGCTCGGTTTCTCTCTCTGGATCAGTCTCGCCTCTACGCTCCTCTCTGCCATCAGCGCACTCTTCCTCGCCACGCTACTTAATCGCCGCCCTTTCAATTTTGACACCTTTGCCCTCAATTGGAATCTTGCCTTTCCACATCTCGTTTGGGGCGTTTTCATACTCCTGCTGCTCACCCAAAGCGGACTTCTCGCTCGTTGGGCAGACGCGCTCGGTCTCATCGACGCCCCCGTTGATTTTCCCATTCTCGTGCGTGATCGCTACGGCATCGGCATCATCCTGACCTATCTCGGCAAAGAAATCCCCTTTTTAACCCTGCTTATCCTCGCCCTGCTTCGCACTCAATCCGAAGGCTACCTGCTCGTCGCCGAAAATCTCGGTGCCAACGCCTGGCAGCGCTTCCGCCTTATCACCCTGCCCCTCGTCCGCCCCGCCCTCGTCCCAGGCTCGCTGCTCGTCTTCGCCTACATCTTCGGCGCCTACGAAGTCCCCGCCCTGCTCGGCGTCCGCTATCCCCGCGCGCTGCCCGTCCTCGCCCTCGAATCCTTCACCAATCCAGACCTGCGCGCTCGCTCCGAAGGGATGGCGATTAGTCTCATCGTCGCCTTTGTCGTTTTGTTGATTGTGGTATTCGCTCGTGCTAAAGAGGAGCTGCAGGGATGAAAAGATTTCTCATCTGGCTCGCCTTACTCGCGCCGCTCCTGACCCTGGGCTTGTTTGCCCTCTCAAAGGGATGGTTCTATCCCGAGCCTTTTCCCGCTCAATGGACATCCCAAGCATTTTCCCGTTTACTAAACGATTCCCGCACCCTAAAAGCGATTCTCGATAGTCTCCTGCTCGCCTTCATCGTCAGCCTGCTTTCGCTCATCATTGGCTACCCCGCCGCGCGCGAGATCGGCTTGCGCGACTTCCCTGGCAAGAAATACGTCTGGCTCGCCATCTTTCTGCCCACCGTCATCCCCCCCCTCGCCATCGGGATGGGCCTAAGCATCCTCGCCCTCCAAACAGGATTAGCCGGAACGCGCCTCGGCATCATCCTCGCACATATCGTCCCGACTTTGCCCTATACCGTTTTCACACTGGCTGGCGTTTTCGCCCGCTACGATGAAAATTACGAATACCAAGCCCTCGCCCTCGGTGCCAGCCCCACGCGGATATTCTTCACCGTCACCCTGCGCCTGCTCGCCCCCGGTCTCGCCGTAGCGGGACTCTTCGCCTTTCTCATCTCGTGGAGCCAATATCTGCTCACCCTCCTCGTCGGCGGCGGGAGAGTGCTGACCTTACCCGTTCTCCTCTTCTCCGCAGTCTCCGGCGGCAACCCGACGACAATTTCGGCATTATCCCTTTTATTCTTAGCTCCGCCCGTCCTCATCATCGCTGCCACCGCCCGCTTTTTGGGAGAAAATCCAAATGACATTCATGAACGAATCTAAACGTAGCAGTGCATTGCATCCGCTTCTGGATGCGTTGCACTGCGGGTCTTGCGCAGTCTCCCCAAACTGCAACGCGCCAATAGAACGCGGATAACGCAGATTTTGCGGATTTACGCGGATTTTTTTATCCGCAAGAATCCGTCCAATCCGTAAAATCCGCGTTCCATTTTTCCCGCCACACAAATTTAAAAATTATGACAACCTTAACCTTCACCCACATCACCAAAAGCTACCCCAAACGCGACACCCCCGTCCTCGACGATTTTTTGCTCGATGTTCAGAGCGGCGAACTTGTTTCTTTGCTCGGTCCTTCCGGCATCGGGAAATCGACGCTGCTGAAGCTGATTGCTGGCATTGAAAGGCCTGATGCAGGTGACATCCGGTTTGATGGGGAGAGTGTTTTGTCCACTGCGCCCAATCAGCGCGAAGCGGTTTTCATGTTCCAGAAAGCCTATCTTTTTCCTTTTTTGAACGTGGGCGAAAATATTGCTTTTGGACTAAAGGTGAAAGGTTTTTCTACCAAAGAGCGTCTTATCAAAGTTGCAGAAATGCTCGACCTGATCGGCTTGCCCGGCATCGAGAAGCGCCCTCCAAATGAGCTTTCTGGCGGCGAGCAACAGCGCGTGGCGTTGGCTCGCTCACTCGTCATTCGTCCCAAAGTTTTGCTGCTCGATGAACCTTTCAATAGCCTCGATCGCCCCGTTCGACTGAGTTTGCAGGAGGCTGTGCGCAATATCCAGCGCGAGTTGGGCATCACGACGCTGCTCGTCACGCACGATCTTGATGAAGCAATGGCAATGTCTGACCGAATGGCGTTGATGATGGGCGGCAAGGTTGCAGCTATTGATAAACCCCAACGATTATTCCAAAAACCGCCCTGCGTAGAGACGGCAAAATTTGTGGGCGTGAAACTGTTTATCGAAGGTGTAGCAAGTTCGGGTACGCTCGTTTCGGCGGAATGGGGCAAATTAAAAATTGAAGATGAGCAAAAAGTCGGTCGAAGTATATTCGCCATTCGTCCGGAACATATCCGCATCCAAAAAGAAAAATGTGAAAATGCTTTGGCGGGTGTAGTGAAAAATTGTGTCTATCGCGGCACGCAAATAGAGATGAAAATTGCGTTGGGCGAGCGCGTTCTTCGGGCGCATATCCCGGCTAAAAATGAGATCATGCCTGCCGAAGAGCCTGTTCAGGTGATCTTGCCAAAAGAGCATTTATTTGCCGTAAATTAGGAGTATTGATGTCGAAAAGAAAAAGTCAGAAGCAAATTAGACGCGAAAAAGTGCGCGCAGAAAAGGCTCGAAAAAAGTTTATGGGATATGGCGCGCTGGGATTGGTCTTGGTTGCCCTCGTTGGCTTTGTGCTGACCCAACCGCCAAAAGCCCCGCCCCTGGACGATGCGCGCCTCGCATCGAACCCGAGCATTGGGCTTGATACCGCTAAAGTGACGATTACCGAATTTGCCGATTTCGGCTGTCACGCTTGCCAATCCTGGCATGATTCGGGCATCAAAGAAGCGATTTTTGAAAAATACGGCGATGATGTGCAATTTGTCTGGAAAGATTTTCCCGTTATCACGGCACGATCGCCCAAGGCGGCAGAAGCCGGACAATGTGCTTTCGACCAGGGAATGTTCTGGGAATATCACGATCTGCTTTATGCAAATGCCCCCGCAATCGATGTGGATGACTTAAAGCAATACGCCGCCGAACTTGGTTTGGATACGGCGCGCTTTGATGCCTGCCTTGACTCTGGTCAAAACCAAGAGAAAGCCGCCCAAAGCGAAACTGAAGCCCGCCGACTTGGGCTGCCGGGAACCCCCGCCTTCTTGGTGAATGGGACAAAGTTGATCGGACCGCCTTCCTTTGAGACTTTGGTTGCGGCGATTGATGCGGCTTTGGCTGGGGAGTAAAAGAAGTACAATAAAGAGATGATGCCGATCTCACTAGATTTAGTTACAAAACTTTTCTTTTTCAGTTTCACGCTCTGGTTAGGCGCATATCTTCTCACGCGTAATATCTCAAAACCAGTCATTTATTTGACTGGTTTTGGTTTAATTGCCTATGTTATAACCCTGCTGATCGAGTTACTAACCGGTCAACTCATCATGCTTTTACTCCTGCTCCCCGCCATTTTGTGGATCGGGACTGTCTTACACCTCCTGCCAGACGAGCTAAAGCAGCGCGAACTTTATATCCGCATTTGGATACTAAGCATCATCCCTGTCATAATTTTGACCTTAGTCGAAGCATGGTTCAGCATCATTGTGGTGCTTTCACTACTGCTCAGCGCAGGGATGGTCGCAAAACTTGCCCTGCGCTCGCGTTTCAAAAATACGCTGGGGGTGCTGGCAGTGGTCGTGCTCTTTTTCGGGCTCAGTACTGGGTTAATGGTCTTACCTTTTGATCTCATCCCGCGCACGTTGGGCATTTCCCTCCTTGGGGCAGATATCATTATGCTCGGCATTGTCATCACCCTTTGGGATGCCTTTGACGAGGGAGAAACCATCCGCGCGCATCTTTTGCGTTCTTTCATCGCTGCTTTTTATTATGCTGGCGCGCTTGCTGCGATGGTCATTATTTTCATCGCGCTTGCAGGTGAAACGAATTTCTCCAGCCTACTTTTACTGACCTGTCTGATCGCTTTCGGAATTCTCACACAAACCTTCTCAACGCAAATCCAATCTTTTTTGGATAAATTGATATTTTCTCCCTCATCAAAGTTAAGCCGCGAAAGAGAGATTCTCCGCGCTGCAGCAGATGAGTTGCCGCGCCTTTCCACGCTCGAACTTGCTGAGGTGGACGAGATAGCGTTTACTCGCCTGACACGTCGTGCCATCAGCAATCTCGGCAATTTGCCAAAACTGGCAGCCAGCCCGCTCACAAAATTATCCATCATCACCTCCCAAAGCGGAGATAACCCTCTCGACCGCGCCCATGCGCTAAAAGCATTGCTCATAGAAAGTATTCAGCGCCTAAAACCACAAAATGATGCCGATTTTGGCATAACAGACGAATGGCGCTATTTCAACGCACTTTATTTCCCTTATGTTATGGGGCTAAAACCCTACGCACGTCGTATCGACAAAGAATTCCTTGATGAGGAAACTCTCCAAATCCTGGAATGGTTCCAAGTATCCGTACCCGAACGAACTTTATATAACTGGCAAAATATAGCTGCGCGTTTGGTCGCAGAAGATTTGCGAAACAAAAACTAGAATTGGCAGTACTTGGCAGTATTTTTCATAGACTTGGCACTTTGATATAGCCTAAGCTGGGGGCATCTTAGCAAACACAAAAAGGAGCTATATCATGACTACTCAAATGCAAACAAGTAACACCTCTATTCGCCCCATTCTTTATGCTAATGCCATCTTCTCTGGCATCAGTGGCTTGATTTTCACCTTCTCATCCAAAACCATCGCTGCTTTCCTCGGTATCGCATCATCATCTGGTATCGTGCTAGTATTGGGTATTGTGCTCATGGTATTTGCAGATGTTATATACATCTTTGCAAAACGAGAAGAGATATCGAAGGGCTTTGTTCTCTTCGCCATCATTGCAGATTCTCTCTGGGTTTTTGCAAGTATTCTTCTGCTACTCACATCTTGGGTACCTTTTACGGCTGAGGGAAAATGGGCAGTGGGCATTATCGCCATCATCGTGGATATTTTTGCAGCCCTCCAATTCTTCAAATGGCAAAAAATGAAATAAGCATATCCTTTCTTCAACCCTTAAAAGAGAGCCAAGTACAGGCTCTCTTTTAATTTATAAACAGGATGATACAATTCACCCCTCACCAAAACGTTAGACACTACAGGGAAATTTCCATGCAAATCTTTGAAGACATCGAAGCCTGGACCCAGAATTTTCAAGAGGGCTGGCTTTCAAAATTGCAAAGAACCGGCACTTTCTACTGGGATTCTTATATCCTTCCCAAAAACAAAGAAACCGTGTCTGGCGCAGGTGTTGACCTGTCTAAAAGTCGCTTAATGTTGATCTCATCAGCGGGAGGCTATATACCTGATTCACAAGAGCCTTTTAATGCCAGCAGCCCTTTTGGGGATTACTCAGTTCGCAAGTTTTCAACATTGACCTCCTTCGAAGAGATAGCATACGCGCACGAACATTACGACCAAACCGCGGTCAAAACCGACCCGCAAGTTTTGTTACCGCTCAAATATCTGGGTGAAATGGTCACAGAAGAAAAAATTGGCAGCTTGGCTTCGGTGGTCAATTTTATGGGCTACCAACCAGATGTATCACAAGTTTTGGATGAAACTATTCCTGCTATTTTGGAAATCGCCAAAGATGAAAAAGTGGATGCTGCTCTACTTGTCCCTTCCTGACCGATATGTTGCCAGTCCGTTGGACTGATCGCACGAGCATTAGAATTAAACGGAATCGCTAGTACTCTTACATCCTGGAGTGCAGGAATTACCCGCCGAGTCAAGCCGCCGCGTGCGACCTATACACGCTTGGCGCGGGGCGCAACCTTAGGTCAACCCCATGATTTCGCTCAACAAAAACGCGTGCTCGAAGCGACGTTAGCTTTGCTTGCACAAGATGCCCCTCTTGAGCCAGTCAAGTTGAATGAACGAGTGTCATAATTGAATATGCGTTTGGAAGTAGCATCTCTCCAAGCACCACGAGGGCTTGCTGAATTGATAGTAGATTTGGGCATTGGTGAAAATGGATTTGGTGGCACAACAGTTCCTAGTGGTGAACTGACCCTGGATGAGTACCTTCAACATTGTGTCGAAACGAACGACCATACAAAATTAGAACCTGGGCATATTCCGCGAAGTTTTTTCTGGTTATTGGATGGGACGGGCGAGGCTGTTGGCATCGTGCGGATGTGGCATTATCTCAGCAAAAGTCTAAAAGAACGCACAGGGCATATCAGTTACTATATCCGTCGAGATCAACGGGGGAAAGGGTATGGGCAAGAAGCACTCCGTCAGGCATTGATAGAATTAGAAAAGGTTGGCGAAAGAAAAGCCTTGATCGTTGCCGACTTGGATAACATCGCTTCTACAAAGGTTATTCTTGTGAATGGAGGCAAGCTTGAGAGCATAGGGCAGGGAGGCAAAGGAAAGAAGTTTGGGCGCTATTGGATTAGATTAGATGTATAAAATAATCCTCCGCAAGGAGGATTATTTCCTTATTTCACAGCGACCAATTCGACATCGAAAACGAACGCAGTATCTCTACAAGAGAATCTCTTGGAATTTGAATAGAGAGCAAGAAACGGGTCTTCTTTTCCGTGTACATACAGTAGACTACCCATATCAATAAAATATATTATGGAGGCTTCTATGCGTAAGTCTACAAGTAATTCAATGGGGTTGTCGGAATGGTTCTTGTTAATTCTTCTATCGATTTTGTGGGGCGGTTCATTTTTCTTTGGCGAGGTGGCATTATCAGAGCTACAACCATTTACACTCGTGTTAGGCCGTGTCAGTATTGCCGCTCTTATATTAAATTTAATAGTGCGAGCAACTGGCTATAAGATGCCATCATCGCCAAAAATATGGGGGACATTTCTGATTATGGGGCTGATAAATAACCTAATTCCTTTTAGCTTGATATTTTGGGGGCAAACTCAAATTTCCAGTTCGCTGGCATCAATTTTAAATGCGACTACACCTGTGTGGACTGTACTATTAGCACACTTTCTAACCGCAGACGAAAAGTTTACAAAAAATCGGTTTATTGGCGTTTTGTTTGGCTTGCTTGGCGTAGTCGTAATGATTGGGTGGGATGCGCTGGGTGGTTTGGGCATAAATATTTTGGCACAAGTAGCTGTGATCGGCGCAGCCATTTCATACGGTTTTGCAGGTATTTATGGAAAACGGTTTAAGGAGCTGCCGCCAATCGTGACAGCAGCAGGTCAAATTACGGGGACTACAATTATGATGATCCCAATCGCTTTGATCGTGGATAAGCCCTGGCTGCTGCCAATGCCCGGCATTAGCGTATGGGGTGCTTTATTAGGACTAGCTTTGTTGAGTACGGCATTGGCGTATATTATCTATTTTCGTTTACTCACAACTGTTGGCGCAACAAATTTATTGTTGGTAACTTTTTTGATTCCTGTAAGCGCAATTTTATTAGGAACATTCATTCTTGGAGAGAAACTTCTCACTCGACACTTTTTAGGCATGTTCCTGATCGGGTTGAGTTTAGTTTCTATTGATGGTCGTCTATTGCGCCGGAAATGAAACAATTGCTACGCCAAACCGCTAAAAAAAAATCACCCTTGCTTTGCAAGGGCGATTTTGCTTAACTCACGATCTCTAAATCGAGCAGAAAACTGGAAGTTTATTTCACAGCAACTAATTCGACATCGAAAACGAGCGTGGCATTGGGCGGGATCACGCCACCCGCACCACGTGCGCCGTACCCCAGCTCTGGCGGAATAGTGAGCGTGGCTTTGCCGCCGACTTTCATCAAGGCGATGCCCTCGTCCCAGCCTTGGATCACCTGGCCAACACCCAATTTGAAATCAATCGGTGTACCGCGTTTAAAAGAACTATCGAAAACTGTCCCGTCGAGAAGTTTCCCTTCATAATGCACGCTGACCATTTTCCCGGCTTTGGCTTCTGCGCCTGTGCCCGCTTCTTTTTCTATGTATTCCAAACCACTTTCTGATTTCATATTTTCTCCTTATTAAGTAATATATTCCGCACTATTTTACTCGCTATCTAAAACCTTGAGCAAATCTTCCACAGGCGGGCGGTCAGAAGGGTTGTGGCTGGGATAGACCAGTTTGAACTTACCATCTTTGCCGACGATGAAGTCGCCGCCGAGTTGGGTGGTATCGTCGCCGTGTGAGTCGTGCATTTTTTTTCCAGAAAGGAGGACTTTGGCATAGAGCCAAAGTGTTCTGGGATGATAGGCTCTCCAGAAGGAGGTCTCAAGCCCATAGGCTTTGTAGATTTCTCGTTCGCGGTCGAGGAGGATGGTGAAATGATCGCAATTATCGCGCATCCATTCTTGAACGGCGGGGAGTGTCCCGAAGGAGATGACGATGACGCGCGTGTCGCGTTTTTTGAATTTTTCCTGGTGTTGGCACAACTGTGCCACATGCTCGCGGCAGGGAATTCAGCCCAAATGCCGCAGAAAGATGAGTAAAACGTTTTTATCAGCTTTGATTAATTTTTGGAGAGAGATTTCTTCCCCTTCGGTGGATTGGAGGATGAAGTTTGGAGCAAGTTGATTCTTTTTGATGATTGGCATGAAGTTCCTTTAAGAATTAGATAACTATGAAGAAGACAGCTACTCAACCCTCCTAGACTGTCTTTGCGAGGAGCATGCTTTTGCGACGTGGCAATCCCCACGACTGTCTGGGAGATTGCTTCGTCGGATAAAACTCTCCTCGCAAAGACATACCTGAGGGGTTATGAATCAAGATAGCTTTCGTTGCGCCCAGATCAGGCGTTGGATAACGGTAAAAAAGATCAGGGCACTAAAGATGATAAAGATTTGCAGCAGATATTGCGGCAAAAGGAAGAAGAGCGAGTAAGCGACAATGGTCTCAAAGCCGCCAATCAGACCGGCGGGCATGACGATGGTGGTCGCGGTTTCGGGGTTATGGGCGGCGCGTTTTTCGAGGATGGCTGCCAGGTACATCCACGAGGCGGTGTTGAGGTAGTAGATAGAAAGCAATCCTGCCAACGCCAGATAAATATTTTGGGAGGCAGCCCCAAGCCCAAACCCGAGCGGGATGGCAGCGTAAGCGATAAAATCCAGCAGAATGTCGAGGTATCCGCCAAAATCATCTTGCTTATCGTGCAGGCGGGCGAGCAATCCATCCAAGCCGTCGAGGGCGCGATTGATGAGCCAGAAGGCTAATCCCCAAAGATAGAGTTGGCGGGCGGCAAAAATTGCGCTGCCGATGCCAAAAGCCACGCCAATGAGGGAGACGGTATTTGGCGAAATACGCGTCATGCGCCGAGCAATTGGCTCAGCGATGCGGTCTTTTGCGTTACGAAGCGTTGTATCGAACATTATTTTTCCCTGAATTTGTCATTGCGAGGCAGTTTTATCGCCGACGTGTACTCCGTTAGGGGTAAGCAATCTCCCCGACGGTCTTGGAGATTGCCGCGTCGCGAAAAGATGCTCCTCGCAAAGACATTAGCGGCGCCACGCCAGCCGCGCATTTTTCTTACGTTGCCAGCGCAAATATAGACGCGCATAGACGAGCATATCTTTCGCGCCATAGATGCCCAATTTGAGCAGCGAGATCTCGCCGAAAAAATGCTGGCGGTACACACCGCCGCCCATGAAGCCCTCTTCTTTTTTGAAAAGTGCCAGACGGAATTTGCTTTTTGCGAGATGATTTTTGCCATCCAGAATAGCGTTGAAGGGTAGCGGAAGCCATTTGAAGCCACGCAAAAGCGCGTTGGCTTCGGCGACCATGCGGTCTACATCGGCTTCGTCAGCGGGGTTGACGGCATCAAAAAGCGCGTCTACTTTTTCTTGAAGGGTGAAAAACTCGTCAAATCCGCCGCCAGCCAATTTGTTATTTTTGAGCAAATCAATATATTCGCCGCGATCTTTGGCGCGCATCCGCGTGATGCTCAACATCAGATATTCGAGATACGCGCCCAGCAGCCACTGCACCGAATAAACCTGCCAGAGCTTGTAATTTGCCCACGATTTGACCGAGTTGGCGGTCAGGCGGTCGTGCATTTTGACATAATTAAGCGTAATTTCTTCGAGCGGCACAAAGGCTTTGCCCGAATAATCGCCCGTCTTTTTTGCCTTGAGCAGCAAATCTGCCAAGACCATGATCGTCATTTGTGAAAGATATAAACCTTTGGAATAAAGCGGATCAACAAAGCCGACCGCGTGCCCCAGCAATGCGAATCGGTCGCCGACAACTTTTTTGGATGAATACTGGATCCGCTCGGCTCGCACCCAACCCCGAATTTGCTTGGCGTTTGTGAACTGCTTCCTGATCCCAGGAAATTGTTCGATAAAGCCATAAAACTCTTCTTCGGGCGATAAATCGGCGCGCGGCGGATGCACGCGCGGGTCAAGCAAAAGCCCCACGCTCACAACGGGGTTAGTCGCATCAGGATGATTATTAAAGGGGATCACCCACAACCAGCCGCCTTCAAAAATATGATGCAAAGTCCCCTCCGACCAGCGGAAAGGCACGCCATTTTCTTCACGCGAAAAACTTACATCGTGAAAGCAAGGCACGTCCACCATGTGGGTGAACATCCCGCGCGTGTTGCTTTGCAAATCGAAGTCGCGCAGATCAAATTTATTGGCGAGCAGCGAGCGAAATCCGCCCGCATCGACGATATAGTCGGCTTGATATTTTTCGCCTTTGGCGGTCGTGATCTCCACGCCATCTGCGTTAATCTCTACATTTTCAACGGGGGTATTTTGCAAAATCGTTGCGCCATAAGAGATCGCAACCGATGTCAAAAAAGAGTCGCTGTCTTGGCGGTAGATATGCAATTCGTGCCCGTAAGGCTCTTTGGGGATGACGGCTTGCAAAGTCCGCTCGGGCGTTGGCTCTTTGCCAACTTCGTGATGCACAAAGCCAAAATGTCGCTTGACCCCATGCGTTGTGCCCGCATAATCGAGATAATTTTCGGAGCTAAAATACGCCAACTCTGGCACATCGTAAAATTTCGCCAACGCCCGCATCATCTCGGATGTTTCGAGAATGGTCGATTCGCCGATCGCAAATTTGGGGTGCTGCCCCGCTTCAAAGACGACCACGTCCAAGCCCTGCCGCGCCAAAATTGCCGCCAGCGTCGAGCCGCCCATCCCCGAGCCGATAATCGCGACGTTGTATTTTTTTGTCATAAATTTCCTATATTATCCAGTCTCTGAGCGGAATATCGAGCGTAGCGAGATATGTAGACGAAGAGCGGTTTGCGCAAATGCCGTCCTTCGTCTGCGTGCTTTGCTCTGCAAAGCCCTCCGCTCAGGAGCTGGGTATTGAATCTTCATCCACTATCCAACGCACACGCCCGGAAATGGCTTGCGATGGAAAACGATTTAGATCTTTCTCGTCGCCCAAAGCATTCGCGAGCGCATCCGCTTTGGATGCGCCGCTGACCATGAAAACAATCTCGCGTGCCTGATTAATGACGATGGACGTGAGCGTCAGCCTTGTGGATGGTCTGCCCTGATAATCGCCTTCTGTGCTGATGATGGGATTAATCCACAGCGCGGATTGCCCCACAAAGAGGGATGCGGTGTGTCCGTCATCTCCCAGCCCGAGCAGAACCAGATCGAAACGGATGTGATTTTGGCTTGGTTCCGCAAAAGAACTTAATACCTGACGATAAGCATCTACCGCTTCCCTCGGCGAGAGCTCGGTCGGCATTGGGTGCAGATTCTCGGCTGGGATATTGACATGGTCGAGCAAGGCTTCTTTCGCCTGATAAAAATTGCTCTGCGGGTCATCGTGGGGGACAAAACGCTCATCGCCCCAAAAGAGATGTACTTTTGCCCAATCAACTTGGCTTTTGAACGGCTCTTGCGCGAGCAGACGATAGGATTTGAGCGGCGTTCCGCCACCGCTGAGAACAGCGAGGAAGCGTCCGCGCGTGCGGATGGCTTCATCTGCTTTTTGGGCGAAGTGGTTAGCAAAGGCGAGGGCGAGGGTTTCGCTGTTTGGGAAAGTGGTTAGGTTTTTTTTATTCACGCTTATACCATTTCTAGAAAACCTGACAGCAACGCTCTGCGTTGCGCTTTTTAGCGTATAGTACCGCAACGCAGAGCGTTTCTACCAGGATTTTTAGGTTGGGTGAATTTACTAGCCCAAGTGCGACGCATCAAGAACAGATGCAACGCACTTCTTGCTCCAGTCTCTGAGCGGAGCGACCGATAGAGAGCATAGTCGAAGAGCGGGTCTTGTAAATCCGTCCTTCGACTGCATGCTTTGCTTCGCAAAGCCCTCCGCTCAGGAACTGGATTCTTTTACACGATGGCTCACACAGCCAAATCGCCATTGATGACCGTCGTGGGCGAGGAGTTCGGTAGATTCTTGGGGACCCCACGCTGCTTTTTTATGGGTAGCAAGTTTGGGCTGAGAGCGTTCCGTCCAGCCATTTATAACGGGATCAATTATCTGCCAGGAGGCTGTTATTTCATCGGAACGGGTAAAGAGGGAGGCATCCCCATCCAATGCTTCTAGCAGTAAACGCTCGTAGGCTTCGGGGATGGAGCCTTTTTCAAAGGAATCGGCATATTGGAAATCCATGTTGACGGAGCGCATTTCCTGATCGGAATCGGGGACTTTGGCTTCAAAGCGGAGTTGAATGCCCTCATCTGGCTGGATGCAGATGGAGAGGATATTTGGGGTGAAATCGCGGCCTTCGGGGAGGTCGAACATGAAGTGCGGCGGACGCTGAAACTCGATGATGATCTCGGAGTTTTTGTGTTTGAGCGCCTTGCCGGAGCGCAGATAAAAAGGCACGCCCTGCCAACGCCAATTGTCGATAAAAAGTTTGAGCGCGGCGTAGGTAGGGGTTTGGGAGTTGGGCGCAACGCCTTCTTCTTGAAGATAGCCCTCGTATTGGGCGCGGACGGTGTCGTTGAGATCTATGGGGCGGATGCTCTGGAAAACCTTCGCTTTTTCGTTGCGGACGGCATCTGCGTCGAAAGATGCGGGGGCTTCCATGGCGACCAAGGCGAGGAGTTGAAAAAGGTGATTTTGGAACATATCGCGCAGAACGCCCGATTTATCGTAATATCCGGCGCGCTTGCCGACATCGACACTTTCGGCGACGCTGATCTGGACATTGTTGATATAACCACGATTCCAGAGCGGCTCAAAGATGG
>JABGQU010000204.1 GCA_018648605.1 Anaerolineae bacterium
CTGTTCTACCCTAACATTGATCTTTTTTCTGTCCCATTCTATGGGTCCACTACACACCCATCACTCCCACTCAATCGTTGCGGGCGGCTTCGACGTAATATCATACACCACGCGGTTAATCCCCTCCACCTCGTTCACGATGCGGCTCAAAATCCGTGCCAGCGCCTCGTGCGGGATTCTACCGAAACAAATCAGAATGGCTTCCTGTACGGATAAGAATAAGATCATCTTCTGTTAACTCGTAAATTATCAACCAATCGGGTTCGATATGACACTCTCGGCTGCCTTTATATTGTCCTACAAGAAAATGGTCTCTATATTTTTCAGGTAGCTCGTTTCCCCCTAACAACCCCGTAATAATTTCTTTGAACAAAGCGAAGTTCTTTCCCCGCTTTTTCATTCGCTTAACATCCTTCTTAAATTGACTTGTCCGCCTGAGTTCTCTCATCAGATGTCCAAGTCATCGAATAAGTCTTCAACAGTATCAAAACTCTCCAGATTCTTACGTTCCTGTGCATCTTCCAAAGCTGCTTCCGTAAGCGCATTAGGAATTCTAATACTAAAGGGAAGTCCCTCTTGAAGTTCAACCTGTTTATAAAAAAGAGTGATCGCCTGAGAAGAAGTCAGCCCTAACTGCTTAAAAATCTCATCTGCTTTTTTCTTTAATTTGGGGTCTATTCGTGCTGAAATTGTTGCCGTTTTCATTTTGCTCTCCTTTTGCAAATGTATATACATTGTAACACGTTTTGCAAAAAACTCTTTTCCTACTCCCACTCAATCGTCGCAGGCGGCTTCGACGTAATATCATACACTACCCGATTAATCCCCTCCACCTCGTTCACAATCCGGCTCGAAATGCGCGCCAGCGCCTCGTGCGGGATCGGCGTCCACTCCGCCGTCATAAAATCGCTCGTCGTCACCGCCCTGATCGCCACCGCCTCCTGATACGTCCGCTGGTCGCCCATCACGCCCACCGAGCGCACGGGCAACAGCACGGCAAAGGCTTGCGATGTCTCCGCGCCCTTCCCGATCATCCCAATATTGGATAGCTCTTCGAGCAGGATCGCATCCGCTTTGCGCAGACGGGATACCCTCGGCTTGGTGACTTCACCCAAACAGCGCACGGTCAACCCCGGACCCGGAAATGGCTGCCGCCAAACCAGCTTTTCGGGCAACCCCAACGCTTCACCGACAAGCCGCACCTCGTCCTTGAACAAATAACGCAAAGGCTCGACCAACGCAAACTGCATATCTTCGGGCAGCCCGCCCACATTATGATGACTTTTGATCTTCGCCGCCTTATTGCGATCCGGCGCCGACGACTCGACCACATCCGGATAGATCGTTCCCTGCACCAAAAACTGCGGCTGCCCAAGCGATTTTGCTTCACGCTCAAAAATGCGGATAAATTTCTCACCTACAATGCGACGTTTTTTCTCAGGGTCGGTCTCGCCCGCTAATGCGCCCAGAAAATTATCTTCGACATCAACGGCGATTAGTTCTGCGCCAAGATGCTCGCGAAAAGCGGATACGACTTCATCGGATTCATTCATCCGCATCAGCCCCGTATCAACATAGACACAGACAAGCTGGTCGCCGATGGCTTTATGCACCAACGCCGCCGCGACGGATGAATCCACCCCGCCACTGACGGCTGCGAGGACGCGCTTGTCCCCAACTTGCTTGCGGATTTCTTCAACTTTTGATTCGATGATAGACTCCGCCGTCCAATCGGCGGTCACGCCGCAGATCTCGACGGCGAACTTGCGCAGCATCTCCCCGCCGCTGGGGGTGTGATTCACTTCTGGGTGAAACTGAACGCCGTAATAATTCCGCGCAAGATCGCCCATCGCGGCTACGGGGCTGTTATCGGATTGGGCGAGGGAGATAAAGCCAGTGGGCATTTGGGTAATTCTGTCGCCGTGAGACATCAAAGTTGGGAATTCGTTCTGCCCCTCCCCTAAATTCTGCTTTTCGAATTTGGGGGAGGCCGGGTGGGGGCCATTAACGGCACCAAGCAAAGGATTAGACTCTGTTACTTTAACGGTAGCAACCCCAAATTCACGTTCGTTCGATGGGTCAACTTGCCCGCCCAGCGCGTGGGTCAAGGCTTGCATCCCATAGCAGATGCCGAGAATCGGCAATCCTGAATCCAAAATATAGTCTGGCACTTGCGGCGCGCCCTCGGCATAGACGGAGGCGGGACCGCCCGAAAGGATGTATCCGCCCGGCTGGATGGCGTTGACCTGCGCGGCGGGGGCATCGTGGGGGAAAAGCTCGCAGTAGACCTTTTGCTCGCGCACGCGGCGGGCGATGATCTGGGCATATTGTGAGCCGAAATCGAGAATGGCGATTGAGTTTTTCATGGGGTTTTATGTCCTAGATAGGAAAACCTAATAACGATGTTTTTTAGGAAAAAGAGATGATATGAAATCGACAATAGCATATGTGACTATTGGAAATACCAAGAATATGATATTGACGACCATTATAGATTGCAGGATACGTGGCTCTTTACATAAGTGCAAGGATGAAAAAAGGCAATACACGTAAATGCTCACGGATGTAAATAAGCCAATACCTAACGCGAAAATAAGAGATAATCCAATCCATTTTAGGTGTTTTCTTGTTGCCATTGCGCTCATGGATGCCGTTGCAGAAAGCACTGCAATGATGATATGAAGCCGATGTGATTGGGATAGTGCTGTGACAAACAAGAATAAACTAGTAGTTTGGCAAACAAGAATTGACGGATATAGAAAAATCTGGCATCCTTGC
>JABGQU010000066.1 GCA_018648605.1 Anaerolineae bacterium
TACCACCATCACGAAGGTGCCGAGCACATCTATTTTTGGTCTCACCTTTTGGGTTTTATCGGGCAACGCATACGCAACCAAGCCGACAGCTACCAACATCAACGGGATCGTACGCCAAAACAACCCCCGCCAACCAAAAACACTCTCTGCCATAACCCCGCCCAAAACAGGACCCAAGAGCGCCGCAAACCCGCTCGGGATATTAAGTAAACCCGTCCACTTGGCACGCTGCGACGGGGGAAAGAGATCACCAATCACCGCAAAACAAAGCGGCACTATCGGAAAATGTCCAATCGTCATAAAGGTCTGCGCTGCGACCAGAAAGCCCATCGACCTGCTCGTAGCGGAAATCCATAACCCGAGCATGAAGATAGCGCTTGAGAGCAATAACATGCTTCGCCGTCCATACACATCTGAGAGCTTGCCAAAGAGCAACGTCGACGCAGCCCCAGCCAGCGCAGGCAGGGCGATCAACCACGAAAAGAGCGCCATCCCGTCAAACTCAGCGATCATGCCTGGCTGAGCGATATTTCTGGCGTTAACAAAAAGCAAGCTCACAAACTGGGAAATAAAAATTGCCCAAACGCCAAGCGCAACGCTGCGCCTGGCGGCTTGATCTTGCTTGGTAGGAAGTACCTGTGCTTGAGCCATGTATTTTTTTTGCTTTAAAGGTGAGAGTCACTCACCTTTACCTTTTAAAATTGAATAGCGATGTAAAGTGCCCCGAATGGAATACGGCGACTAGAGCACTGATGCTAGATATCTACTCTTTCAATCGGTACGAGACAAATGCAAGGGTACGATTATCAGGGGACCACGAGTTGACGTTCATCGTACCTTGCCCGCCAAAGAGTTTGACAATCGTTTTGGATGCACCACCCTCGGCAGGGACAAGCCGCAGCTCGACGTTTTTGTTCGGCGGATGGTCGCCCGCTTCGACATCGTTCTTGCCGTAAACAATGTACGCTACCCAAGCCCCGTCGGGCGAGACATGCGGGAACCAGCAGTTGGCATCTTCGTGGACGATGTGGGTGGGGTTGGCGCCGTCCGTTTCCATACGCCAGACTTGCATCAAGCCCGTGCGTGTGGAGTTGAACCAGATATGCTTCCCATCGGGCGAATATTCGGGTCCGTCATCCAAGCCAGGCTCGTTCGTGAGTTGGGTTTCGTCGCCGCCGTTGACGGAGATAGTGTAAATATCGTATTGCCCGTCGCGTTCAGCGCAATATGCCAGCTGCTCTCCATTGGGCGACCAGCCGTGTAAATAGCTGGGTCCCTTTTCTGTGACAAGAGTCGGCGCACCGCCTGCCAGCGGCAGGATGTAGATGCGTGACGTAGCGTCTTCGTTCGTAAAATGACTGACAGCGAGTTGGGTATTGTCAGGTGATAAAACGTGATCGTTATTGCAATCACTCGCAAAACCATTGTCGATTTTGTTAATCTCGCCTGTCGCCAGTTCGTAGGCAAACATTTTTCCCTGACTGTTATAGACCAGAGATTTGCCGTCTTTTGTCCAATTCGGGGCTTCGATGACGAGGTCGAATTCCTTGAGTACCGTTCTCTCGCCTGTCTGTACATCTACGGTTTCGAGAATGCTGTAGGTGTCGCGCTCGGCGAGCCATTTGCGGAGGGTTTCAATATCCATTGACTGGTTTAGATTCCTGTCATTTTATCGAGTTCTTCGGGATAGCGAGCGCCCTGCACATCCACTTTCGCTGCCGCATCGTTGATCTCACGCAAATCATCGGGAGAAAGCTCTATCTCTGCGGATGCGATATTTTCTTCGAGACGTGAGAGTCTTGTCGTGCCTGGGATGGGAACGATCCAGGGTTTCTGCGCCAAGAGCCAGGCAATAGCGATCTGTGCGAGCGTAGCATCTTTTTTCTCGGCAATTTCGCCCAGCAAGTCAAGCAGTTTTTGATTGGCTTTTAATGCTTCTGGCTGGAAGCGCGGGATGCGGCTGCGCAGGTCGGTGGCGGCAAAGGTCGCATTTTGGGCGAGTTTGCCTGTCAGGAAACCACGTCCCAGCGGGCTGAAGGGGACGAAGCCAATCCCAAGTTCTTCGCAGGTAGGCAGGATTTCTTTTTCGGGCAACCGCCACCAAATCGAGTATTCGCTCTGGATAGCGGTAACAGGTTGAACGGCGTGCGCTCGCCGAATGGTCTCGGCACCAGGCTCGGAAAGTCCAAAATGCTTGACTTTGCCAGTCTGAATTAAATCCTTCACAGCGCCCGCTACATCTTCGATGGGGACTTCGGGGTCAACACGGTGTTGGTAGAGCAAGTCAATCGCGTCAACATTCAGACGCTTGAGCGATTCTTCGACCATTTGCTTAATATGTTCAGGATGGCTGTTCAACCCGCCGAGATTCTTTCTTTTAATCGGGTCGAGATTGAAGCCGAATTTGGTGGCAATCACCACGTCGTCACGCAGGGGGGCGAGCGCTTCGCCAACCAAATCTTCGTTGATAAAGGGACCATAGATCTCTGCCGTATCAAAAAATATGACGCCGCGCTCCACTGCTGTGCGGAGCATGGCGATCATCTCGTTTCTGTCGGGGACGGGGGCGTGTGGACGGGTGGTGTCCATGCAGCCGAGACCGATTGCTGAAACTTCCAAGCCGCTTTTACCTAGTTTTCGGGTTTTCATTTTTCTGTCTCCAGTTCTTTTTCAGCGAAATTTTGCTCAATTCTCAGCATGATCTGGTTATAGACTTCGATCTTGTGATCGAGAATGCCGAGCACTTTTTCGAGTCCTTCGATCTTGTTCAAGAGCAACTCGCGCTGCTCGACCAAAATCTCGCGCCGCATTTCGGCGGTTTTGTCGCCTTGGGCGACCAAACCGACATATTCGATCAGCACTTCGATGGGCAAGCCTGCGCTACGCATACATTTGACGAACTCAACGCGCTTCAGGTCGCCCTCGTCGTAATCGCGGATACCGCTTTCTGTGCGGTTGACGGGCGAGAGCAAGCCGATGCGTTCGTAATAGCGCAGTGTGTCGGCAGAGACGCCGCATTCCTGACTAACTTCTGAAATTTTCATAGGTCTGTACCTCCAACCAAGAGTGTACAAGCTGGAGTTCACTCCAAGTCAAGGGGTTTGGGAAAACTCGTTCAATCCCCTTTTTAGTCATCAAACTTGCTCACGAATTATCAATCTATTCGTGAGCAAGTTTGGTTTCTTCTCTCAAAATCTACGCAACCACTTCAAATCCCGCATGGAGCGTCGCCTGCGAGTCACTGCCGACCCAGACATCAAATTCAGCCACATCCTGAATCCAGCCTTGAGCACTCGTGCTCCAATAGCGCAATTCATCGGGGCCCAACTGGAAGGAAACCTGCTTCGTCTCACCTGCTTGGATGCTGATCCGCTCAAAACCTTTCAATTCACGCAGTGGACGTGAATCACTGCCCCATTTCTGGTGGATATAAAGCTGGACGACCTCGTCCCCAGCATGGTTGCCGGTATTGGACACCTCGGCAGTGACAGTCAATGTCTCACCTACCTTGATCTCCGACGCCGAAAGTTTCAAATTCTTGATCTCAAAATTGGTATAGCTCAAGCCGTAGCCAAAGGGATAAAGCGGCGTAGTCGGTCCGTCCCAGTAGCGGGAGAGATAACGTTCGTGGTCTTCTGGCATGTGGGTCAGGGTGCGGGCGTAATAGAGCGGGGCATGGTTGCCGCTGCGGGGGAAGGTGACGGGCAATTTGCCGCCAGGATTGACGTCGCCAAAAAGGATGTCTGCGACAGCGTTGCCGCCTTCCGTTCCCGGTTCCCACGCTTCAAGGATGGCAGGTACATGCTCGGCTGCCCAGTTGATGCTCAGCGGGCGTCCGCCCAAGAGCACCAGCACGATCGGTTTACCGAGTGCATCGACGGCTTTGAGCAATTCTTCCTGTCGCCCAGGTAGATCGAGTGAGCCACGGGATGCAAATTCGCCTGCCATATCCTGCGTTTCGCCCATCACGGCGATGACCACATCTGCCTCTTGGGCTGCTTTCACGGCTGTCTGAAAAGCGGCTTCAGCCTCTTCAGGCGTCTGGACAGGTTTTCTCGCAATCGTATCGAATTCCCCAAAGGGATGCGGAATATCACGGCGAATTTCAGGTCCTGGCGCATAGACGATCTCAGCTTCGGGCAGTTTGTTGCGGATGCCCTCCAACACAGTCACGGCGGCGGGCTGATGTCCAAAAACCATCCACGAGCCTTCGGTGGCGGTCATCGAATCCGCCAGCGGACCGATCACGGCGACCTTTTTCTGCGTCTTCGAGAGCGGCAACAAACTTCCTTCGTTGCGCAGCAGCACCATCGAGCGTTGTGCCGCCATGCGAGCCGCTTCACGATGCTCGGGCAGGGCAATCACTTTTTCGAGTAAACCTTCATCAACATAAGGTTTCTCAAACAAGCCCATGCGGACCTTCGTCTCAAGGATCGGACGCACCATTTCGTCGATCTCTTCAACCGAGAGTAAGCCATCTTGCACCAGTTCAGCCAGATTTTCGAGATATGCCGATGAAGCCATATCCATGTGCTGACCGGCTTGCAGAGAGCGCAGGGTGGCATCTTTACGATCTTTGGCGAAGCCTTGTACCGCAAGGTTGGCAACCCCAAAGGCATCACTGATCACAAAACCTTCAAAGCCCCATTCATCCCGCAAAACGTCTTTCAACAACCAGCGATTGCCGCTCGCAGGGACGTTGTTCAAATCCATGTAGGCGCTCATGAAGGTGCCCACGCCCGCATCGACAGCCGCCTTAAAGGGCGGGAAGTAGACATTCCGCAACTGCGCTTCAGACAGAAAGACGGGGTCGTAATCACGCCCACCATCGGCAGCGCCGTAGCCAGCAAAATGCTTGGCACATGCCAAAACATGCTCAGTGTCGATCTCGTCAGCGCCCTGGAAGCCACGCACCTGCGCCGCTGCCATCGCCGAGCCGAGATTAGGGTCTTCGCCAGCGCCCTCGACAATGCGTCCCCAACGAGCATCTCTTGCAATATCGAGCATCGGACCAAATGTCCAGTGGATGCCAGCGGCACGGGCTTCTTTCGCCGCCACTGTCTGGGCTTTTTCTGCCACGTTCGGATCCCACGATGCAGCCATGCCCAACGGCACGGGGAAAATTGTGCGGTAGCCGTGAATCACGTCCAACGCAAAAAGAATCGGGATGCCGGACGGGCTTTCCTCGATGGCGATCTTTTGCAGTTCGTTGAAGCGTTTGGTGTCATTCAGCCAAAGCACCGAGCCAGCCCCGCTCTTGCGGATGACTTCTTCGGGCTTTGGGCCATTGTTCCAGTCTGCCCCGCCGATCTGGTTGAGTTGGGCAACTTTCTCTTCGATGCTCATCTTGGCGAGCAGGGCGTCGACACGTTCTGTGGTTTGAGTTTTGTCTTTCATTTTTTACCTTTGATTTATGATGTAGTGGTTTTCAAAAAACCTGACAGGTCTTAAAGACCTGTCAGGTTTTCTCCATTTACGCAAACGAGTTATAGACCGAGCGCACACGCAATGCGTCTTCTGCCTGCGGGACATCCCAGCCTGCGGGGATCGGGCAGGTGATCGTAACGGGACGTCCAGCGGGGAGGTCGAAGTAGTTGTCACTGAAGATGACGTCAGTGTCGTTAAAGCTGAGTTCGACGAGACGGGCAAGGGACTTAGCACTCAATTCGATTTTGAGTTCGTCACTATCCACGCTCAGTTTGGATGAAATCTGCGGATCGCTCAAGGAGAGATGCTTGGTCGGCGTGAAATAGGCAGTTTGGCGGGAAAGTAGGTGGTCGCCGTCAAAAAGCTCGGCAACGAAGACCAGTTCACGGGCGGTGTTATCGGTGACCTGCTCGGAGAAATCCAGAGCCGAGATAAGGGCAGCAGATTGCGGTTGCGCGTGAACCGTCTCTTCCCCGGAGAGCAGGACTTCGCCAGCGAGAGTCTCCAGCGTCCAGTGCAGCATCCCGTTAAAATCTTCCAGTGTTTCATTGGTAATGTAGATATCCTGTTGCGGCGGCTTGTCTTCGATGGAGAGCAGTAGCGGCGCATAAAAACGGCGCGAGGCGTAGTGCAGCGCTTTCCAACGCCCGAAGTAATCGAGGCTCGACCAGGATGCGACGGGCCAGCAGTCGTTGAGTTGCCAGTAAAGTGTGCCCGCCACGCGCTCAGGGAAGCGTCGCCAATGCTCAACGCCGTAGCGGATGCCTTCGGCTTGGAGCACCATGCTCAGGTAGACCAGCGCGTCGAAATCTTTCGGCAGGCGGAAGGTATCGAGCATCTGCCCGACCATCAGCGAGTTGCCGCTATCGTTCTTTTGGTGCTGCTCCATGATGTAGGATGTCATATTCCAGTCGGCTTCGTCGGCAAAGGTTTTGATGGTTGCCAGCGGGGGCAGTGCCTGGAAGCCAAACTCGCTCATAAAGCGCGGGAATTGGTCACGATAAGCAGTGAAAGGCTTGCGCCCGTGCCAAACGTCCCAGTAATGGGCGTCGCCCTGCTTCTGCCCGTTGACATCTTCAAAAGGTATGTCGGACGAGGGTGAGCTTGTCCAGTAGGGGGTGTCAGGATCGAGTTTCCCAACCCATTTTGGCAGCGTGCGGTAGAAGAATTTTTTGTAGGCAGCTTGCAATTCTTTCCAGTCGGCGAGCAGTTTGCGTTCGCCAACTTGCGCCAGCAAAAAGCCCAGCGCAGGGAATTTCTTGACCAGCTTGGGTAATTTCTTTTCCAGCGGATGCTCCGCCCAGCCCCAGCTTTCCCAGCCCCATTCCATCTCGTTGTTGCCGCACCAGAGTGCCAGACTGGCACGATGGCGCAGGCGACGCACATTCTCTATGACTTCAGCTTTTACATTCTTGCGGAAGGTTTTTTCATCGAGCGGGTAAATACTGCACGAGAAGATGAAATCTTGCCAGACCAAAATACCGAGCTTGTCACACAGATCGTAAAAACGCTCTTCCTCGTAAAAACCGCCGCCCCAAACACGGATCATATTGTGGTGCGCCGCCGCGGCATCGCCGAGCAGTTTTGCGAGTAACTCGTCCGAAATGCGGGTGGGCAGCGAGTCGGCGGGAATCCAGTTCGAGCCTTTTGCCCAAATCTCCACGCCATTGACCACAAAGACGAAGGATTTGCCCCATTCGTCGGGCTCCTGTTTCAGCTCAAGCGTGCGAAGACCGAGTTGATATTTTTTCTCGTCCAGCAGGGTGGCGTCCTGATAAAGCTCGACGGAGACCTGATAAAGCGGCTGCTCGCCATAGCCATTGGGATACCACAACTGTGGCGAAACGATCTTGACCTCTAACTTGCTTCCGTTATCTGGGCTGAGTGCCGCGCTTTTATCAAATACCGTACCATCGGGCGCGACGACAGTCAGGGTGGCGGTGCGAGGAGCATCGCTCCAGCATTCGGCATTGACCTGCGCCGAGACAGTCACTTTCCCATCAGCGTGCTGCTGGCTGAGATGCACATCGTCAAGACGGGCATTGGCGTAGCCCTCGAGCCGAATATCCTTCCAAATGCCGATCGGCGGCAGTTGGGGACCCCAATCCCAGCCAAATTGGGAGGGCGCTTTGCGCAAATGCGGCCCGCCGGCGATAGCTTGACTGACGCCTTTCATCGGGCGTTCCGCTTCTTGTGCGGTAACAAATTGAACAGGAGAAGCGAAGGCAATCTGTAATTCGTTGTCGCCATTTTTGAGCAGAGATTTCACATCCCAGCGATATTGGCGGTACATATTATTCGTCTCGCCTAATTTTTCACCGTTCAGCGTGACGGTTGCGAGCGTATCCAACCCATCGCAAACCAGCCAGACTTGCGGCTGGGCGAGCAAGGCGGAGTCTGTGTCGAAGGTGTAGCGATATTCCCAGTCGCTTTCGGCGACCCAGGCCACATGCTTTTCGTTGTCGCCCACGAAGGGATCGGGGATGCGCTCAAGGGCGAGCAAGTCGGTGTGGACGCCGCCGGGGACAGTGGCGGGCAGCCATTCTTCGGTATTGGCTTGGCGGAATTGCCAGGCACCTGAAAGGGTTTGTTTTGTTGTCATCGTTTCTCCTAAAAAAATCACCACAAAGTCACGCGGAAACACAAAGGGAGGAGGCTTTGTGAAGCTCTGTGATCTTTGTGGTGAAGATAATGATCAGCAGTTATGCAGATTTAGCTGTTTAGACGGTCGAGAGATCCCATTCTTCGTAGATTTTGGGGACGTCGTTAAGCAGACGTTTGGTATAAGGCTGGCGAGGGTTCAGAATCACATCTTCTGCAGGGCCGCTTTCGACGAAGAGACCTTTTTCCATGATGTAAACCGTATCCGAGACATAGTATGCCAAGCCAATATCGTGGGTAATGAAGATGGTCGTCATTCCAGTTTCTTCGCGCAATTTCAGTAAATAGTCTAAAATCGTGGCACGTGAGCTGGCGTCGATCATCGAAGTCGGTTCGTCTGCAAGGAGAATTTTTGGTTTCAAGAGGAAGATGCGGGCAATCATCAAACGCTGCATTTGCCCACCTGAAAGCTCAAAGGGGTACTTGTTGGTCAATTCTTCGAACTTCAGATTGACGAAGCTACAGGCTTCCGTCATCATCTCAACTTTTTTCTCCTTGGAGAGATTGGCCCCGCCGCGCATACGAATGCAATCCAGCAGGACGGAGTCGATTTTGTTAAAGATGTTATAGGAGGAAAAGGGATCCTGGAAAATTGCCTGAATATTCTGCCAATATTCTCTTTTCTTCTTCTGGCTGCGAATATCACGCGGCTTGCCTAGGAAGCTGACCTCGCCTTCGGTGGTGCTAATCAGTCCCAAGAGCATTTTCGCCAAGGTCGTCTTTCCGCTTCCCGACTCACCAACGATCGAGACAATCTCGCCTTCATAAAAATCGAAATCAACGTGATCAACAGCAAGGGTTTTTTGATTGCCAAGACCAAATATCTTGGTAAGTCCACGTCCGCTTAGGCAGGGTTTCTTTTCACTAGCCATTTTGTTCAGCCTCCTTTGCGTACATTTCTCTTAATTCGTTTTCAGGAATGATACAGCGATAGGTACGATTCCCTTCAATTTCGCGGATATTAACGGAAACAGCCCGACATTCAGGCATCACGTATTTACAACGCTCAGCAAACCGACATCCAGCGGGTGGGTTCTTCAGGTTCGGCGGCACACCGGGGATCGCAGTCAGCTTTACATCTCGCAAACCCTTTTCGGGTACGATGATCGATCCCATTAAGCCTTTGGCATAGGGGTGAACGGGGTCAAAAACAGCTGCTTTAGCAGGGGCGCGTTCCACGATCTGACCGGCGTACATGACCATGATGTCATCAGTGACGTTGTAGAGCAGTGGTAGTTCGTGTGTGATGAAGATCAAGGAGCTAACCAGCCCTTTGTCCATTAAGTTACGTAGCATTTTGATGACCATTTTTTGTGAAGTCACATCCAATGCTGATGACGGTTCATCTGCGATCAGAATTTTCGGTAGCAACAGGACAGAAATCGCGATGACTGTGCGTTGTTTCATGCCACCCGAAAGTTCAACGGGGTATTTTTGGAGCACTTCTTCAGGAAGACCGACGGTTTCAAATAACTTTTTGGCGCGGTCGTAAATATCTTTCTTGGTCACATAAAGGTCGTGCGCTTTCAATACATCTTCGATAAAGTTGATGATTTTCCGCGTGGGATTAAGCGCGTTCATTGCTGCTTGCGGGATATAAGCGATCTCGTTGCCCAGCACTGACTTACGAATGTCATCCGGAGCCATCTTGGAAATGTTTTTCCCGTTGATGATGATCTCTCCGCTTGAGTAGTGCAAGGGCGGGAAATAGTAGCCCATCAAGCTAAGCGCCAATGTGGATTTACCACAACCCGATTCGCCCGCAATGCCGATAGATTTGCCTTCTTCCAGCTTGAAAGAAACGTGATCGACCGCGTAAATATCTTCGCCAAAGCGGGTAATATATTTGGTGGTAAGTTCTCTCACCTCTAATAGTACGTCTGACATGGCTATCTCCTATTCTCTCAATGCGGGATTGAAGACCTGATCCAGACCCGTGTTCATCAGGTTCATGGAGAAGGTGATCATGGCGATGGTGATGATTACGGGGAAGTACGCCCACCATTTCCCAAGAATATGCGCCTGATAGATCATCGCCCATTGCATCATCAAACCCAGCGTTGGCATGTCCGTCGTTCGCGGTCCCAACCCGAGAATGGACAGTCCTGCTTCAGCAAGAATGCCCGAAGAAATTTGCAGGATGAGTGCCATCACCACATAGGAAGCGATGTAGGGCAAAATATCAGCGAGAATAATATGCGTGATAGAGTGACCGGACAACTTCGATAAGTTAACATGATCTCGATTACGAAGTGAAATCACCTGTGAGCGAACTGCCCTGGCCGTCCACACCCAAGATGTGAAGCCGATTACCATAGCAACCATGAACGGTCCACGTTTGTCCTGGCCGATGCTAAAGGAGATTAGGATAAGCAAGACAAAGCTGGGGATAACTGTGAAGAGATTGGTAATGAACATAATCGCATCATCAACAAATCCACCGATATAGCCCGAGACAAGACCGAGTATCAAACCGATCAGGGTGGCGATTATCCCTGCCACAAGACCGATCTGTAAGGAAACACGGGTGGCGGCAACCAGTTCGGTTAGCACATCTCGGCCAAAGTTATCGGTACCAAGCGGCAATACACGGACGTTCGCGACTTCACCAACATTCACATAATCCGTAGCCAGAACTGTACCAATTTCTTCAAGTACACCGGTATCCGGATTTACTACGGCAATACTAACGCCCTCGTCGCCTAGCAATCCTGTCACCGCAGTGTTCAAGCGAATATAGTAATTTCGGTCAGCATTGGTCATGCCGGCAACTCTCTTTGTCGAATCATAATTGCTAAACCATTGTTCGAGGAGTTGTTCGGTATTTGCCAAATCGATTTCTGCTTCGGGAATACCCGCGCCAACCAACCATTTCTGGATGGCGACGCGATCATCTTCGCTTAATTTGCTGGTAATTCGTTTTGTAGAAGCTTCATCCAAATTAAGAATATGTGTTGGGGCGCTTAAACTATCGTAAACACTGACGTAAATACCGGGTTCAAAGAAGGTACCCTGGGCAATGATCTTCAAAGGGGGATCCGGCACAAAGATCGGATAGATAAGTACGCCCAGCAAAATCGCAGCAAAAATCGCAAAACCAGCGACAAATTTGCCGGAGCGGAAAATACTTTTAAGCATATGTTTCATCGCAGCACCTTCCTCTTAGTCAGCCTGTGCTGATTTAATACGCGGATCAAGGAAACCATAAATGATTTCGATCAAAAAGTTTGCCGCTAAGACCATGACCGTAATAATAAGCGTGGTTGCTGAGATGAGGGGATAATCCCCACCCAAGACGGCTGTTAAGATCGTAGAGCCAAGACCCGGGTAGCTAAAGATGATCTCTGCAACCAAAGCGCCACCAACCATTGTGCCGATAGACAAAGCCAAGCCTGTGATCTGCGGCAGCATCGCGTTCCGGAAGACATAACTAACGATCTTACGATCTTTGATACCCATAAAGCGGCTGTATTTGACATAGTCTGCGTTCAGCTCATAGATAGACATGGAGCGCATACCGATTGCCTGTCCGCCGATCGTGATCAAGACAATCGACCAGAAAGGTAGTTGGTAATGAACAATAACAGACCAAACAAATTTCCAACTCATATTTGGTATCAGGTCGAAACCATAGCCCCCTGAGGTTGGAAACCATTTGAGCGTTACAGAGAAAATCACCAGTAAAATCACTGCCATACCAAAAGCCGGTAAATTGCTTAGGAAAATACTGACAGGCATGAGGACTTTATCAAAACCACCTTTAAGATAGGCAGCTAAGGCACCAAGCGTATTGCCAATCAGCCAACCTACAATAATCGCGGGGAATTGCAGACCAATTGTCCACATGATGGAGGATCGGATGACATCCGACACCGTTCGGGGGTATTGAGCGATCGAGAAACCAAAATCACCATGAACGACGTTTCGCATGTAGATAAAAAACTGTTCGATCATGGGTTTATTCGTGCCAAAAAGCTCTGTATATTGCTCATAAATCGCCTGTACTCCAGACGAGTTACTCATGCCCTGTGCCATTCTCGAGACAATGGCAGCCACAGGGTCGCCTGGCATCAGGCGAGGAAGAATAAAGTTCAAAATAAATGCAGCAACGAGCGTTACGATGAACCAGAGAACTTTATTAAGAAAATATTTTTGATACCCTTTCAAAACAGCCTCCTTCTCAAAATAAAAGACTGCCATGCCCCGCAGAAGCGAGGCATGGCAATTTTAGTGCAGGATGCTTACGGATTGACCAACGTCAGGTTATAGAGACCTGCGATGCTCCAACCGTCAGTTAGATCCAACGGGGGAACAGGAGGATTGGTTCCATCACCCTCGTAGGGGAAGTTGGTCCAAACACTTTCGTTCACGGTGTGGAACGATTGAGGACGATACATCAAGGTGAAGGAGGGGACATCAGTCAAGTAAATAGAGACTAATTCGGTGTACATCTCATTCAGTTTTGCTTCGTCTGTTTCAGTTGGGATAGCTTTAATCAAGACATCTGCATCAGCATTTTCGTACTGACCCCAGTTGCCATTCCAGTTGCTCGCCATACCGTTGAATTCAGAGCTCATCAGTTTACGGATACGTGACCACGGTTGTGTTGGGCCAGCGCCATCACTCCACATCATGAAGATGTCATAGCCTTCGGGCAGAGGTGCATCGGATTTGGTTACAACAGTCTGGTAGACAGACCATTCAGGATAGTTGGTGGTGATGTCGATGCCGATTTCGGCACCAGCAGCAGCAACTACTTCGATTGAAGCTTGCCAGTCAGACCAGCCGTTCGGGCAGGTGGCAACATAGCTCAGGTTTTCACCGTTGTATTCGCGCCAGCCATCACCGTCGGTATCAACGATACCAGCCTCGTCAAGAAGCGCTTTTGCGCCTTCGACGTCGTTGCCAGCGAACTGTAGGTCAGCAACAGCAGCGTGATCATAGAGGGCCTGCTCGCCAGGGGTCGGGTTCATCAAAGAGCGCGGAACCTGATCAAAAGTAGCAGATTGGTTGGTCATCGCGTTAGCAATGATGGTCGGGTAGTCAACTGCCATAGCAATTGCTTTGCGGACGGCAGGCTGATCCAGGCCGGGGGACTCGAGGTTGTAGAAAGCGGTGGGGAGGCTTGCACCAATGCCATAAGGAGCTTCAGGCAAATAAGTGGAGATGGGCAGACCTTCTTTAAGCCAGAAGTCTTGGACGTTGGAGTTGAACTGCTGGCTAACATCAACTTCACCAGCCTGTAGAGCGGTTGTGCCAGCGGCGTTATCTTTGAAGATCGTGTGTGCCAAATACTTCGGAGCCGGTAATTTGCCCCACATGGAAACATCTTGACCCCAGTAATTATCGTCACGAATATAAACAACCTTGCTGTCGTCAGCAAAGTATTTCCCGTAAGGGCCGGAGTAAACAACATCTTCTGCAGCATCAGCCATGAACGCAGTCGCATCGTCACCAACGCGTGCTTCGAGAGCTTCGGTCCAAGCTTTTTGGATGACATAGTTGGTGCTTACATAAGCAGCCACAATCAAGGGGTTGAGGGCTGCGCCGTCTTCGCCGAGTTTGGCTTTGATCACAACGGTCATATCATCAGCAGCTACAATGTCGTCAATATAATCAACATTGCCCGAGCCGGTTGGGGTATTGTACTTAACATGGGAAGCCCAAGTATAAGCAACATCTTCAGCGGTGACGGGAGTACCATCATTCCAATGTGCAGCCGGGTTGATTTTGAAAGTGATCTCGGTGCGAGCATCGTTCCATTCGTAGGGACCATCAGCCAAAAGCGGATATACCTGCCCGTCAAGCATGTTGTACAGGTACGGGGTCTCAAACATGGGAACACGAGCACTATCTTGTTGAGCAATAGCCAATGCGTTATTGTTATTGCTGGAATAAGGATTCCAACCAACGACAGAACCCCATTGCTGACCATTGAAGTACAGGGTCTCGTTGCGGGGCAGGGAGTTCGGGTCTGCGGGTTCTTCGGCAGCAGCCTCTTCAACAACAGGGGCTTCTTCAACCGGCGCTTCTTCAACAACTGCAGGTGCTTCAGCAGCAGGTTCTTCGGCTACCGGGGCTTCAGCGCCGCCACAAGCGCTCAGTACAAGACTGAGAACCATCAGCAGAGCGAAAACTGATAAAAGTGTCTTCTTCATTTGTTTTTTTTACTCCTTCATTAGGGTTTTATAGGATTGACTAAACGTGAGAGATTTTCTTGATTTTTTTCTATGGGAGCCTCCTTTTTCAGGTGCGTTTTTTTGGTGTTTGAATAGCAGCCAGTGAGATCATGTGATGCTCACTCTATATTTCACCGACAACCACAAGATTGTCGAATGATGACATGGGTGGGAAGCAAAGTATTTAAGTCCGCCTGCCCCTCATTGACCAATTTAATCAATTGCCGCGCGGCGGCCCGCCCAACTTCCACAGTGGGGGCGTGGACGGTAGTCAGCTTGGGGGTCATATACTCTGCAATATAGGATTTATCATCAAAACCGAGCAATGCAACATCTTCCGGGATACGTTTGCCACTTCTGCGCAAGGCTTCCAAAACACCGCTGGCAGATTCGTCGTTCGCGGCGGCAACCGCATCAAACTCAACACCCGAAACAATAAACTCAAGCATCGAAAGATAAGAAATTTCACGCCGAAACTTCCCAGGAATAATTAGTTCAGGACGATAAGGAATTTGATGCGCTTCAAGCGCTGCATGGTAACCCGCTTCGCGCTCAATTGCATCTTGCCAGCCATCGGGTCCGGTGACAAAAACGATTCGCTTACGCTCATGAACAATGATTAAATGTTCAACGAGTTCCTGAAAAGATTTACGGTTTTCGACCATAATACTGGGGATACTAAGATGTGGCGGCGAGAGATGGTGCATCAACACCATTGGAAAATTATTCTCTGCCAAGGCCTCTAATTCAGCCAGACTCATGCTGTCCACAAAAACCAGCAGCCCGTCTGTGTTGTAATGACCTAAAGGAGGTACTTCTTTATCTTGCGTGTTGGGGCGCCTCGATGCGATTAACAAGTTGTAGTGATACTCCCCCGTAACCACTTCTTCGATCCCACGTAAAATCGGTGTAAAGTAATCGCTGTAGCTGTTATTGGCTAAAAGCAGGCCAACCGACTTGGTCTTGTTGGTAGCAAGATTTCGTGCAGCAGCATGCGGTACATAGTTAAGCGAACTAACTACATCGTTAATACGAGCAGCCGTCTCACCTGAGACGGCTGCAGTTTTATTGATATAACGGCTAACAGTAGCAACAGAAACCCCCGCCTGTTCGGCAACTTCACGGATAGTAATTGAAGATGATTTTTGTACCATGGGGTAAACCGTTTTTTAACCGAATAAAAAATTGTTAACCGATTGTAAATGTAAGCGGTTACATTGTAGCAATTTAAAAATCGAAAGTCAAGAGCTTTTTTGCAAAAAGAAAACAAAAAACAAGCGTATTGTGGTGAAAATCACCCTTATTCAGCGATAGGGAAAGATGTCAGGTTGTTTCACTGATTAATGTAACCGATTACATTATGGCTTTTATTATTAAATCATATCGTATGATTCTCCAAATAAAAGCGGGCAAAGCCACTGGCAACACGTTCAATTATTCATAAGGAGCAAAAAATAGGCCTGAAAAATTCCCTAGGTGTTTCTTCTTGGGGACAGCTACCGCAACCCATCAAATCGAGGACACCGGAACGAAGACGGCAAGGGCGAAAGCATCTGGGATAGCTTCTCTTATACCCCCTACCGCATCTTTAACGGTAATACAGGCGACGTATAGCCTGAGACCATTATCGCAATCGAATAACTTACTATGGAATGCTTGGGCGGAGCGAAAAAACTGTGGTTTAGCTGGTTTGGTCCATCTTCAAGCTCTGAAATCGTGCCTGGAAATGGTTCTGATAAGCCTGATCCATGTTTTTAAAGCTAGGCATAGCAACTTATACGGTAGTGCGAAAAAAGGCAGTACCGCATAAGTTACAATGGGCTCTCTTCGGGGAAGAGTACCAAAGTTGTTCCAGGTGTTGGAGTTGATATTTAACAAGTTTCGCGGAATGGGTATGGAGCTTGAAGCGGTTTCGATATTGCTGTATGCGAAGTCGTTCATCCTGAAAATTATTAGGCGAATATGGGAAACAACCCGGATGGTTTCATGCAGCGTATCAGGGTGAGGTAGTAATTCCCATGCGTACTGGCGCCGAATGATGCGCAGGGTGAGACTTTTTTGTCCGGTGGTACGCAATAAACGACGGTTAAGGGTGCGGAAATCTTTTTCTCGATCATTATTAGTGCAAGGCAAGTTTGGAACATCATACAATGGAATAAGCCAGGAGCATAGCTGCGTGTGGTTTTTAAAATGCTGCGAAAAGCATTGGGCAACAAGGGATCGCGAAAGCGGGTGGATTGGGTTTTGGCAAGGTAGGCGAAAAGGTCTTGTGTACTTGTTCACTAGAGCAGTCAGGGTTATGTTCTGGACCTAGCAGAGCGGCAATGTACTCCAGTCAATCGGCGGCCTCACACAGAATGGAGTAAGTTGCTTGGGCTGATTGGAGCGCTATTCGTAGTCCATGATGCAATGTCAGCAATTGAGGCGTGGAATGATAGATCATCAAGCGCTCCGGGCATTCCTTGACTTCGGATAAGCCCACAAATATCTCAATTCCAGCTAACCTCAAAGGAGGGCGGCCTTTGAGGGTCAGAAGGTAACGAATATGGCGAGATGTATAACGGACATTAACCGTGATGATTTTAAGCCCATACATTGATGAGTTCGAGCGTTTTTTTGAGTATCGTCATCTGCGCTTGGGCGGTTTCCAACGTGGTGGATGTACCTTGAAACGGAAAACTTCCTCAATGCTCCAGCAGTGATCTGTAATTCCGGAATAGCTGGTGTTCGTTGTACTCAGCGATATCATCCTCTCCCAACAGACCGCACAGCGCCTTGGGGTTATCGCCCACCGGTGCCAGCGACAATCGTGCTACAATCTTTCCAATTTCAGCCAGTTCGACTAACATAAGAACTGGTACAACTATTGAGAGCGGGGCAACTTCGAATGATGTAAATTTCTGTCTATTATGTACTAAAAATCTCTCACGGTTGCACCACGTTGCACCGAAAAGGCAATCTGATCATCAAGGCGCACCTCAACAGGAGCGCCTTTTTCTTTTCATTGATGCCCCTCCTAACCAGGGGATCGGACATATTAAGAGCGCACGGTTCACATCCGTGAAGTCGGCGGTTCGAGTCCGCCCGTGCCCATATAGAGCCGCCATATTGGAGGCTCTTTTCATCTGTCATTTTCTCCTTTGAATCGAGATGTTTTCGTAAGAGTGTTGTTTGAACAGCCAAAGTTTTTGGTGGTAGCTGCCGTGGGTATGCAAAAAAGATGAGCGCATGATTACAATCTATGAGTTTGTTTGAGTTCTATATCGCCCACTTGATATTCAGAGACTTCTAATAGATGATTTTTTAGCAGTTTCTTGCTATGTTAAAGTTTGATTCTAGAGGAAATTTGGAAGGTTTGAGGTTTGATACAAATCTAAATACACATTAATCAGGCTAGTAAGTGTTCGAGTCTCATTTCTTATTTCCAACATGCAATTTAGAATAAGATCGGAGCCTAGTGCATAATCAAACAGTATTTTTGGAATTAGTTATCCAAGGTAGTACAGGCTGGTCGAAAACAGCACAAACTCTTCGTGAAAGCTCTTGAGCAGAGAGTTTCTTTTCTGGTTCCACTACTTTTCTCTTAGCATGCACCCAGCGAGGTTCAATCGGGTTGAGCCATGGACTTTTCTTTGGCAGAAGGACGGCTAAAAGTCTTGTGCCCTTTCTTGTTTGTTTAACTTCTTGATTGTGCTGACGAAGCCATGATTGAACCATTTTGCTCTTATGCCAAGAAGCATGATCCCAGAACATGAGCA
>JABGQU010000067.1 GCA_018648605.1 Anaerolineae bacterium
TGACTACCTCTGCAAGATATTAGCCGTTGGTATTTAGATGCAATCGCCCTGATGAAATAACTGACCTTATTGGTCTTTCGAAAGCTGCGATCTCACGCTAGATGAATGACGACCAAGTAGGATCTCGATATTGATGATCATCGACATCCCCTTCCATATCCTGCGACCGGAGAAGAAAAATGGTACCGGATTAGCAGAATCTAAATTGGATGAGACGGAAGCCTCCGCCCCGCCCGCGGACGAGGAAGTTGCTTCCGAAGAATAGGCACTTGTTCGCTTTGAACAACTTCTGTTAAGCGTATAGGGGCAGGTCTAACACCCGCCCCTACTTTCTTTTAGGGAAGTATTCCCCAAAGTTTTGCATATTGATCTATTAAACCTACGGAAAGCAATAATCGACCGTTTGGAGAGAATTCCAAGCTCTTGATTTGCCCATTATGAGCATCCCAACTATAGACTTCAATACTATTTTGAGTATCAAACAGGCGAATAATCCCATTTGTCAATCCGACAGCGAGGATGTCACCTTTGGGAGACAAGGCTAGTGCACTTACATTAGATGTTATTAGGCCAATATCGATCTGCTTTGTAACCACATTCTCTTGAATTGAGAAAAAATTTATCGCCCCTTTTCCGTCATCCTCCCGTTCCACATACACTAAAAATTGATTATCGGAAGAAAAAGCAAGCGCAGGTGACACACTCAAGTTTCTGTTTGATATTGATGTTATATTATTTGTTTCTAAATCTAGCAACAAAGTTTCATAATTCGATGATGCTGATAATCTGCCTACAAAACCAGCATAATGACTGTCAGGTGAAATAGATACTGCGTCTATATAGGTTGGTATGAGCGGTAGCTTTCTCGTAGTTTCACTTTCAATATCTAATATGCTAATAATAAATTTGTGATTCCAACCATAGATATCATGAACCACGTAAATCAATTTTTTTTGGTCTGGGGTGAGTTGTACCCAAGGAAGAACTGAATTGAAAAATTCAAGAGATATTGCATCATGTTGAATGGATGTCAAGAGATTTTCTGTATCCCCTACACCAACAATCACGTCAGTCTGTGTCTCACTTTCAGCTAACAGGGTGAAAGGTTGCAAAGTTGTTGGGAATATTTGAACTACTTCTTGTGCACAAGTTGGAGAGCTCTCAAAGGGGAATGTGCATAACTCGCGTGGATGTATGCCTCTAGAAAAAGGGGATGCATAACGATAAAGAAAATAGGGCATTACGTTATTATCAGAATTTTGAGTAGGCGAATACCAATAAGGTTGCCCATCGCTTTGCAATCCCGCACCGTATCCATCTTCAAAGTGATATGCTTCCGTATAGGCTTCAGAAAAGTTATCCCCGACAATCCAATTATCTATTAACGGAGTGATGCAATTAAGCTTTTCTCCACTTCTTGACACTTCAACACAAATTTCTTTCACCAGAGGCGAGCGCAATACTAAATTAGTAGATGGGTCGATATAAGGCCGGGTCGCTAATAATGACATTCCATCTGTGCTGAAATAATATTCCGATTCAATAATTGTGGAATTTGTTTCTGGTAATTCCTTCGCGGGTTCAATCTCAACAAGAAAAGAACTTTCTTTATTTGCATCAAATATCGAATATTGGGTATAGCTAAAGTAATTTTGTAAATAATCTTGGTAATCTTCCCAACGGTAAATAAGCTCATCAACGTGTATTTCTAAATTTTTATCGTCTTCTAGAGAATAGGCCCTTATTGTGTTGCTCTCCCAAGGGTCAGGAAATTTCATTGCATATTTTTCATCAACCGAAAAGCCAACCAGATCAAAACGCCCTGTCGATATTGTTAAAGCAGCTTTCCAATCGCTGGTTCGATATAAAACTACCGCCCCGCTTTTGCTTTCTACCGCGAGATAATTATCTTCGGGTGAAAACATACGCGGCTTGACCATCGTTTCAATAGAATGAATTAGCTCACCTGTTTCGATTGAGTATATGTCAACTGAATTCTTAGAAGCCACCGCCACCAATTCTATATCTCGTGAGATGCGAAGATCAAAAAGCTCTGTGGGGCATCTTTCTAACACTGTGGGAATAGGTAAGATGAGTGTATGTAATAGTTCTCCTGATAGATAGTCAAATACATCTACCCCTTTACTGGTAACAATCGCAATTTTTTCATCACCATTTCCGAAATTACCAAAAAAGACTTTTGGAGCGCGCTCATCTTCATGGTGCAAAACACATTGCACTTCAGATGGAGGAAAAGAATTGATAGAAGTAATAACTCCGTGATTTGTATCTTGAATATCACCATCACCCGCCCATAGAATATCCATCTCTCCTCCAAAGCGTGCAATTTCTCGCAATTCATTAGCATTATTTGTGTCAATCTCAAATGCAGGCGTGGGAAATGGTGTCCCGGCGTTGACGGGAAAAGAAAGAGTTGGTGTCGGGGAAGATGTAGATGTAGAAGTTGGCGATGGGGTGGGTTCGGGCGATGGGGTTAGCGTGTGTGTTGGGTCTGGCATTTTTGTTATTGAGTCTGCTTGGTTTGCACAAGCGGTTAATAATAATAAAATTGGTAGTAGTGTTTTATACTTCACGAATCCCTCCAAATTATTCTGACATCTATCCAAAGAACTTTCTGAAAATCATTCATCTACTGTTTTTAGTGGCTATTTCTGCAATTCTTAGTTATCAGTCTTGCTTCCTTCGATGAGATCAAGACCAGAATGAGTGATTTATTGAAAGTATAACAGCCCTGTTAGGTTTTCAAAACCTGTCAGGGCTGTTTTAGCCTTCCGACATAGACTACAAAAGTCTCCAAGACTTTTCTAGTCTTCTTCTTTTACTTTTCTGGTCAGACAGCAATGGTAAAATCGGTTTATCGGTTCTTCACAAAGGTGAAAAAATGAAAAATCATGACGAGCATTTAAAAGAAACAGTTCAGCCGGGAATATTTACTGAATGGCAGGAAGTAGATGTGGAGATAGTTGCCTTTGTTGATCTGGGGATAAGAGTGGTAATAAACGATGAGTACTTGGGATTAGTATACGAAAACAATCTTTATGACCAGTACCACGAAGGCCAAAAACTCAAAGCCTATATAAAACTTGTTAGAGAAGATGGGAAGATAGACGTTTCCTTTCAGCCAAAGAAAGGCGAGCTTGTTTTTCTAACGGCAGATAAAATTCTGGCACATCTTAGGACAGCTGGTGGAAAATCAAGCTTTAGCGATAAAAGCGCCCCTGAAGATATAAGAAATGAATTTCAAGTCAGCAAAAAAGTCTTTAAGCAAGCAATCGGCAAATTATATAAAAAGGGTAAAATAAAGATCACAGATGAAGGGATAGAGCTAAATTAATAACTTAGCGGACCCAACGCTTTATTTTAAGGGTTCTTGCTAATAAAGATCAGCATAACCAAAAGAAGACAACCATTGAAAAATAAAAACAACCTTTCCCGCCGTGACTTTCTAAAACTGACCTGGGCATCCCTATGGGGACTTGTTTTAGCTGCCTGCAAAATTGAGCTTGATGAAGAGACGCCCACCCCAACTGCTACAAATACGCCTATGCCTGAGCCACAGAAAGATTCTGCCCCAGTAGTTGAAGAAGAACCTACCCCGACCAATACCCCCACAGAAACGCCAATTCCTTGCTTCAAATTACTAACACCTGAAAACGAAGTGTGGTTACCTGCGATTGGCAAAGTTACATTCTCATGGGAGCCAATGCCCGGTGCGGAAAGTTATAAGATCGAAATCACCTTACCCAATAAACAAGTCATCTTCTTTGAAACCAAGGAGAGCAGCCGCGACCAATATCTTGAAGCCATTAAAATGGACGGCTTATTTGAATGGCTAGTGATTGCCTATGATCCTGCTGGAAATGTGATTTGTACAACCGAGCCATTTACTTTTGAAAAAGAAAAAGCGCCTGCTTCTTCTTCCGGTGGTAACTCAGGAAATAATGACGCGACTACGACAACTACGACAACTACGACAAGTGATATTGATGAATAACTTTAGGAATCCTGGAATTTATTATGAAAGATAAATTTTCCCGCCGTGACTTTCTAAAACTGACCTGGGCATCCCTATGGGGACTTGTTTTAGCTGCCTGCAAAATTGAGCTTGATGAAGAGACGCCCACCCCAACTGCTACAAATACGCCTATGCCTGAGCCACAGAAAGATTCTGCCCCAGTAGTTGAAGAAGAACCTACCCCGACCAATACCCCCACAGAAACGCCAATTCCTTGCTTCAAATTACTAACACCTGAAAACGAAGTGTGGTTACCTGCGATTGGCAAAGTTACATTCTCATGGGAGCCAATGCCCGGCGCAGAAAGTTATAAGATCGAAATCACTTTACCCAATAAACAAGTGATTTACTTTGAAACAAAAGAGATCAGCCGCGACCAATATCTTGAAGCCATTAAAATGGGGGGCTTATTTGAATGGCTAGTGATCGCCTATGACTCTGCTGGAAATGTGTTTTGCACAACCGAGCCATTTTCTTTTGAGAAAGAGAAAGCACCCACGAGCAGGAACAATTCGGGGGATAACAGTGGAAATGCTACAACTGGTGCAACCACGACAACCACGACCGCTGATGCCGAATAGCTTTCTGAAACAGGTTAATTGACTACTCTTGCCCCGATTCATGGATTTCTTTATCAAAGTAACGATTACAATAAGCGCAAGTATCAAAACCCTCACCCATTTTCCCGCTTTCAATTCGGCTGGCACGCTGCGCTTGTAATTTGGCTGAATATTCAATTTTTCGTTGAATCAATGCAATAAGCGATTGTTCATGCAGAGAGCCTATGACCGCACCATCTTCGATAGTGTCGCAACAAAAGATCAATTGCCCCGCAGTATTTACCGCTATACTTTTTATATTCAGAACATTGCAAAAATTAATCCCGCCTTTTGTATACAAAGCGCTGGCCGTTCGGATATCAAGCTCACTGTTTTTGCAGGCTTCATTAATTTGATTGAATAAATCAATGGCCTCGCTGTCTTGCAAGATCAAGTGTTGATTCCAATGAGCGGGGATAGTTCCTGAGAAAGTAATTCCTTTTACGCCCACACTTTCCGCAAGATCGATCAGGGCTTGTACTTCGCCTTTGTTTTTTTGATTCAAACTGGTCACAAAACTTACTGGAAAACCCTCTTTCTTATAGATTTTTGCAGACTGAATGACATGCTCAAATGAACCTTTTCTGCCCCGTATTTCATCATGTAGGGCAGGGTTTGCCCCGTCGAGACTCAAGCGTGCATACTTCAAATCCTCGCGGTATTTTTCCATTAACGGTAAGTATGGTTTTGTGCGCTGTCCATGACTTGCAAATCCCCAAGAGAAACCATAATTGACGATCTTCTCGACAATTTGATCAAATTCACGATGTAAATGCGGTTCGCCACCCGTCAGGCCAACGTGCCCTGCTCCAAATTGCATGGCTTCATTAAGTAATTTATCCAACAAGGTTAATGGAAAATCCACTTTATCTTGTGGATGACCGCGTAAGCAATGCTCACATTGTAAATCGCATCGTTTGGTAACTAATAATGTAATCCCTTTTATCATTAGGCAAGTATAGCAAAGTTTGGTGTGTCTGTAGGAACTGAACTGCAAACCGCTAGGTTTCAAGTTCAATTTCCAGTAAAGAAATACTAAGTGCTAAAAATATGGAAAGCTGTGCATTGCATCCGAATGGATGCGTTGCACAGCGGGTCTAGCGAGAGGGAATGGCCTAATTCCCTCGACTTGCATCCCCCTCCGGAGCACTTAGGCACTTTCCGCTCCGCTACAAGTGCAATGCAATTCTTGATGATTATTTTTAGGATTGGCTCTATAAAGAAAAAGACCAACGTCAGTTGGTCTTTTTCTTCACTCGCCCCCCCTCTAACTCCCCCCGCGAGCGGGGGGAGAACCATTTTTACTTCCCTTCAGCAATCTCCGTCAACGCTTGCCCTAATTTCCTGATCTCTTCGATCGTGTTGTAATGCGTTGCGCCCACGCGCACCATCCCGCCGCTCTCTTCGAGGCCGAGTTGCTCGGTGATGTTGATGGCGTAATAATGCCCGTCCCAAACGTAGATATTGCGCTCGCCGAGTTTCTCCGCCACCGTGCGGGGATGAATGCCATCCAAACGGAAGGAGAAAGTCGCCACGCGCTCGTCCGTTTTGCGTGGGTCGCTGGGACCGTAAAGAGTCAGTCCGGGTACAAATCCCAACGTGGAGAGTAATGCTTGGTTGAGTTCCTGCTCATAAGCGCCGATGGCCGTCATCGCTTTTTTGAGCATCAGGACGCGCCCAGAGAAACCATCGTCGACAAAGTTCGCTTCGTATTCTGCGCCGTATTTCTCCCCGATCCATTCAAAATATTCAATTGCGCCGAGTACGCCCGCGATGCCCTCGTGGTTTTGCGTGCCGGTCTCGTATCTGGAAGGGAGAGCATTACTTGCCGGGCGCACTTTATAGGCTTTCAGTTCTTCGAGCAAAGCCTTTTTGCCATAGAGTACTCCCGCGTGGGGGCCAAAATATTTATAAGGTGAAGAGACTAAGAAGTCGGCATCCAAATTTTGGACGTCGATCACGCCGTGTGGGGCGTATTGGACTGCGTCCACGTAGACCATTGTACCAACTTCGTGCGCCATTTTGATGATCTTCTTGACGGGATTGATCGTGCCAAGAGAGTTCGATGCGTAGCCCACTGCCAGGAATTTCGGTTTACGCTCGAGGGCTTCTGCCAACTCGTCGAGATTCAATTTTCCGGTAACGGGATCGAAGTTGACCCAGTTCACTTTGGCACCACGATCTTCGGCGGCTAGCAACCAGGGGGTCACGTTTGCGTCGTGGTCAAGACGAGTCACTACGATCTCGTCGCCCGCATCCCACATCCGCGAGATCGAGCGGCTGATATGCAAAGTCAGCGTGGTCATATTGTTGCCGAAGACGATCTCTTCGGGACTGGCGGCGTTGTAGAAATCTGCCATTGCCTGATGGGCTTCGTCGAGAACGACATCTGATGCCGCGCTGGTGGCGAATGCGCCTTCGTGGTTGGCGTTGCATTCGAGCAGGTAATTTACCATGCGGTCGAGGCTTTTCTGGCAAATTTGCGTGCCGCCGGGGCCATCGAAAAAGATCGCGGGGCGTTCTAATGCAGGAAATTGGGCGCGGATTTCGGGAATATTGAGAGCCATTTTTTTCTCCTAAACTGGAAAGTGGAAGACAAAATCTGTATACTTAAATTGTAATCTAGAAAAGGAGGTTCTCATGTTCAAGAATATTTTATTGGGCGTTGATGGGTCCAAATATTCGATTCACGCAGCAAAAATGGCGGCAGCATTGGCGTGTTGTATGGACGCCAATTTACGGATTGTTGTGGCACATGCTACAGTCCCCGCTTATTTGGGTGAACCCAATTTTCAACATGCGATCACTGCACGACTGAAAGAATCCAGAGCGGTTCTCGATGAGGCAATTGAAGCTGTGGGTGAAGTTCCTGGGGAATTGAAAACAGAGATACTTGAAGGCTCAGCAGCCGAGGTGATCCTGCGCGTGGCAGAGATCCGCAATAACGATCTGATCGTAATGGGCTCACGCGGTCTTGGTCAATTGCGCGGGCTTTTGCTCGGCAGTCAGTCGCAAAAGGTTTTGCAGCACGCGCCTTGCCCCGTGATGATCGTGCGTTAGCCCCCCCTCCCCTTCGGGGTTTCCCCCCCGCGAGCGGGGGGGACGGAAGAGGGGGCAGCTTTGGCGAAATCTTCCGGTGTGTTCAGATTCCAGAAAGCCAGTCCATCGGGATTGAAAGCAGCCGTTTCTTCGCGTGTGAGCGCGCGCACCTTGACAGAATCAAACCACGAGATGACCTTCCACTTATTCGCATCAAGAGCGGTTTCAACTGGAGGGATGCAAGTCTCGCGCCGATAAATGGCGTGCAGTGGCTCGTAACCATGTTCAGTTTGCGGGATGACCACATCCGCGCCGGACTCAGAGATCAGCTTGCTCGCTGCGTCAAAAAACTGGATACTGGCGAAGGGCATATCACATGCTATCACCGCGACGAGATCATTTTTTGCCGAAACCAGCGCGGTATATAGCCCACCCAACGCGCCACGATCCGGTCGAATATCGGGGTAGAGTGGCACGTCTAAAAAACGGTAGGCATCGGGATTATTGGTCGTGACGATGATCTCATCCGCAAGCGGCGCGAGTCGCCCCAGCACATATTGGATGAGGGGCACGCCCTGAAAAGGCATCAGGGCTTTATCTTGCCCCATGCGGCTGGATTTGCCACCAGCCTGGATTGCGATAGTTAACATGGGTAGATTATACTTCTCTCACAACAGACTACAAAAGTTTTAAAACTTTTGTAGTCTCAATCTTACGAAAAACATGAATCTATCCCAAAAACTCGACTCGCTCACCACCCCCGGTATCCTCTACGAAAAGTTGGAGAATAACTCTCTGCGCTGTTTTGCATGCGGGCATCGCTGCCTGATCCGCGAGGGGAAACGGGGTATTTGTCAGGTACGTTTCAACGAAGGGGGCGAGTTGCGTGTGCCTTTTGGCTATGTCGCCGCACTCCAAGCCGATCCCATCGAAAAGAAGCCCTTTTATCATTTTCTCGCGGGCGAGAACGCTCTCTCTTTTGGCATGTTGGGCTGCGACTTGCACTGTGATTATTGCCAAAATTGGTTCACATCCCAAGCTCTGCGCGACCCCGCATCTGAGAGTGCGGGGCGGCTGGTGCGCGAAGTCAGCGCACGGGATATGGTCACGCTGGCAAAACAAAGCAATTCAAAGATCATTGCATCTACCTATAACGAGCCGCTCATCACAGCCGAGTGGTCTGTAGAGATTTTCAAGGAAGCGAAAAAAGCAGAGCTGAAAACAGCCATGATCTCGAACGGGCACGCCACGCCCAAAGCACTTGAATATCTTCATCCGCATCTTGATGGCTATAAAATTGACCTGAAGTCGATGCAGGATAAGAATTACCGTCAATTGGGTGGGGTGTTGCAAAATGTCTTGGATAGCATCATCCGCGCGCATAAGCTGGGATTATGGGTCGAAGTCGTCACGCTGGTTGTGCCCGGTTTCAACGATTCAAACGCGGAGTTGTGGGAGGCTGCCCGTTTTTTGGCATCTATTTCCCCCGATATTCCTTGGCATGTGACCGCCTATCATCGTGATTATAAAATGACGGATAATGAGAATACGCCCGTCGAGACGCTCATCCGCGCGGCGGATGTGGGGCGTGAAGCCGGATTACGGTATGTCTACGCGGGGAATGCGCACGGGCGTGCGGGGGAGTATGAGTCTACGCATTGTCCGGGCTGTAATCGGGTGGTGATTAAACGGCGAGGCTTCTCTCTCCGAGATTATCTGCTCACAAACGAGGGCAAGTGTCCGCATTGTGCGACTTCGGTCGCCGGGCTGTGGACGGAGAATCCGCGCAGCGTCCCATTAAATGGTTCGGGGATGCCGAGAATTGTATAAGAAAAAACGCCGAGAAATTTCTCGGCGTTTTTTGTAAGGGGGGGTTCTATTTTTTGTATTTATCCAGTTTTCTGATTTGATCGCGGTGGCTTTTCCACAGTAGTCCATTGAATAGGAGACTTAGCCCAAGCCAGATGGCATAGCCAACATAAAAAAGGGTTGCTTTATCGGAACCTTTTTGAACATAGATATAAGCTGCGGAGGCGACGATCAGGATAGATGTAAACAGGCTTGTCGCCAAGTGGGCTAATTTATCTCTGTTCTTTGCAGAGAATTTCTCCCATGCCTTTTCTACATCTGTTGTGCCTGCCTTTGGATGGCTGCGTAAAAATGCCCCCATCTTTTTGATACTCAAGTCTGCTGCGCGGATATATAGATCGTAGCCGATCGCAACCAATGGGATGAAATAGAGCAGCATATGAAAGTCGATTTCGCCAATTCTGAGTGCGCCAAGACCGAAAAGCCCAGTGATAAATGCAAATTTATTCGAAATATAATTTGCGCGTTCTTCTTGTGTTTTTAGCTTTTCTTCATGCAGAGATTTGATGAACTCTGCATGAAGTTCTTGTTCGAAGCCTTTATTGTTGTTGGACATCAGAAGCCTTTCTTTAGCTGGTTTTGTGAAGTTTTCATAGAAGAGATCAGGAAATTGCTTCCGTTAAGTTTTCTGGAGCATAAGGCTTTTGATCTTCAGGCGGGTCTTCATGGCGTTGAATTGCGCTGGGATGGATGCTTTCGTTGCCGAATTTAGTTTTGCCTATTGGGCGGACATTTTCTTTAAAGAGTCTGTAGAAAAGGGTCATGGAGTTTCGCAAGACACCTTTGTACGAACTTATAATTTTTTCCATATAGGCTTCACTTATTTCCAGATCGTGTGCTCTGGCTTTTTCTACCATCCATTTGAAGGTGATATTTTCCAGGTTGTAATCGTTGTAGCCGCCACCAACATTGGTATGGACGCCAACAAACCAGACTTGTTCCATATTTTGCTTAGGTTTTTCTGCTGGTTCCCATAGTGTTGGGGTAAAAGGTTTGCGTCTTTCATCAATGGCAAGTGCCTGATAAGCATTGTCGACACTGCTACCCAAACGGAGATTGTGGAAGGCGTCTCTGTGATTGATCCAATAGCCGAGCAGTCCAGAAACTGGTATGCCCAAGGAGCCAACTGTATCCCATACGCCGATAAATTTTATCTTCGTTTCTATTGTTTTCTTATTACGGTGTTTATATTCACCGGCACAAAAGAGTTTTATTTTCTTTTCGTTTGCTACGTTTTCTTTTTGATAGCGAGCAATGATCCTTTTGCGGATCGCTTTTGGCGTATATTTGGGCAGCAGCTTTTCGATTTTTTCTGTATCGGTGATAAGCCGGTAATGCTCATAGGCATCGGGGATATAGTAGGCATCACTCTTTTCGAGCAAGCCGCATTTGTGGATCAAGCCTGCCAAACTACGTACGGTAAACGCACCGCGACTGAAACCAAAGAGATATATCTCGTCGCCTTTATTGTAGTTTTGGACAAGAAAGCGATAGCAGTCGATGATGTTTTTTGATACACCATGACCAAAAGCACCGCCGATAATAGGGTCAAGAACACCCCAGCCTGTGCCGACACCCGGATCATAAAAAACGACTTGGTCAACACCATCTATTGATAATGGGGAGATCGCTCGTGACATCTTGACAACGTTGCTTGGTTTGCGCACCCAGCTTTTTCCGTGTTGTGGTTTTCTCCCTTTTTCTTTATCTATTCTGTCGGGCTTGCTCCAGGTTCCGTCGGCACAGATGATAATTCTTTTCATGGTTCCCTCACTTGATAAGTTTTTAAAGAATTAAAGCTTCTTTAGTATAGCAATTCTCTATTAGAAAAACAACAGCCCGCCAAAGGCGGGCTGTTGTTTGGAACTTTGTTGTATCTTTTTAGCTGTTTAGTAGAGCATAACCGAAACGATAGTTGCAAGCCCAAAAGCGATAATAAGTGCGATTACGATCCCTAGAACGATACGCACTGCTTTGCTCATTGCAGGTTTATAAATAGATAATAAAAGGTAGGCTCCATAGATGGAAATTGGCAGAAACAGCAAGCTTAGACCAGAAAGAATACTACCTGCAATGAGCAGGCTAAAGCCAAATGTTTTGTCCTTTTTCATTTTTCTCCTAAATGGGAATTCAGATGCTCTGTGTAGAAGATAAAAACCCCGCTTTGTGAGCGGGGGTCTGTTTTCTCTAATCGCGTACGGCACGTAAGGGCAAGCGGATAATGAAGGTTGTGCCCTTGCCTGATTTACTCTTCACTTCAATTGTGCCCTTATGTCCCTGCACGATCTGTTTACTGATCGAAAGCCCCAGCCCTGTCCCTGCAACTTTGCTCTCTGTCTCGTGGACACGGAAAAATTTCTTAAAGAGATGCGGCATGGCATCTTCAGGAATTCCATAGCCGGTATCTTTTACATCCAGGCGCATTTGTTCTTTTTCCATGCGTGCTTTCAGAGTCACCGTGCCATGCGGGCGATTATATTTGATGGCGTTGCTGAGTAAATTCAACACAACTTGTTTGATCTTGCTTGGGTCGGCTTCAAATTCGGGGAGGGCATCAGGAATATCTATCTTAACCTGAATATTTTCCTCATCCGCTTTGGTTTGCATGACCTCGCAACATTCGTTGAATAGTTTCCCAATATCGAAAATCTCATAATGGAAATGGACACGGCCTGACTCAAGGCGTGAAAGATCAAGGAAAGATGAAGCCAAAGCGTTCAAGCGCAGCGTTTCAGAGTGGATGTTGTTGACAATTTGCTCGTGCTGCGTCGAAGATATCTCAGGGCGCAGCAATAGGTACGTGGCAGTGCTGAGGGATGCGAGTGGCGTGCGCAACTCGTGAACAAATTCCGATATAAGATCGGATTGCTGAAAGAGACGCGTATTCTCGATCGCGACCGCAGCTTGCGAGCCTAAAACGAGCAGAAGTTCCTCGTCAACATCGGTGAAATGACCTTCTTTTTTATTCAAGACTTCCAAGACACCGACAACCTTGTCTTTTGTGATGAGCGGTACGCCCAAAAGCGACTGAGTGGTGAAGCTGGTCGCGTTTTCGACTCCATCGAAATAACGGGAATCGTCCTGAACATCGCCAATGCGAACCGGTTCGCGGTGGGTCAGGATCCAGCCTGCTATGCTGCCTTCTAACGGTACATCCACGCCTCGCATATTCGGCAATTCCATATTGGTAGCAACTTGAAAGTGGAGTTGTCTCGCCGCGTCATCATAGAGCAAGATCGAGGCTTCTTCGGCTTTGGCGATTTCGGCGGCAAGTTTCACGATCCGATAAAGAAGCGCATCCAAATCAAGTGTTGAGGCTAGATCGCGTGCAATTTCAATGAGACGACGATAATCGCTAAGGTCTTGGGTTTTCGTTTTTTCATCCATGATTGAGTATTTCTTCTGCTAGCAGTGGGAGCAAGGTGGAGGCGTCTTCGGTGAAGACGATATCGGCACGAACATTGAGGTAAGTGGGGATTTGGTTGATGATGATGAGGTGTCCGCCACGCTCGAGGGTTTGCATGGGCAGCCCGGCAACGGGCAACACCTCGAGCGATGAACCGACGATGAGCATTAAGTCGCAGTGACGAGCGGCCTCTTGTGCTTTGAGCCAGGCTTTTTGGGGGAGTTGCTCTCCAAAGAGAATTACATCGGGTTTGAGAATTGCGCTGCAATCCGGGCAGTGGGGAAGAGCGCCTGCTTCGACAAAAATTTCCAGATAGGGTGCGGATTCAAATTGTTTAAAGCATTGGGTGCATGAAAGCGTGCGCAATGTACCGTGCATTTCAATGACGTTTTTTGACCCGGCTTTTTGATGTAAAACGTCTATATTCTGTGTGATGACGGTTTTGAGATAGCCCGCTTTTCCCATTTCTGCGAGGGTGGTATGTGCGCTATTCGGCGCAGCATTGATTATCTTGCTGGCAAGAGGGCGAAACCAATTGTAGAATTTGGATGGGTCGTAGCGAAAAGTGGAGAGGGAAGCGACTTCCATTGCTTCGCTCTTGGACCAAAGCCCGGTGCCCTCTGAGCGAAAGTCGGGTATCCCGGATGGCGTGGAAACCCCCGCTCCAGTCAGGACAACTGCGTGTTTCGCTTGCCGAAAAAGATCTGCTGCAAAATCAATTTTTTTTATGGCTTGGCTGGCAAGCCTGCTCATTTCTCTTTTACCTCGGCTTTGGTGACATGCTGCACGAGATTTTTAAATTGTTGGTTGGTAAGGCTTTCAGGTTGCATAAGGACAGCCGTTGTTTTCATACGGATCGCTTGAGAGTGCAGTTCAGGTACTGGGGTGAAGGTGACATCGATGGGGGAGCCAACTAGTTTTTCAACCTGGTTCAAAGGGAGCAACATATCGGAGCGCATACGGTTATTAAGGACAATAGAGATCTGTTCTCTTTCCAATCCAAGATCAAGCAGATCGCTGACCAGCAGTTTGGCATGCGCTATCGAATTGGCAAATGCTTCTACGAGAACAACCACATGATCGCATTTGGGCAGCAAGTTTTGATTCAACAAAGGAAGGCTGGATCCAAAATCGACGATGAGGTAACGTCCCAGTGAGGCAAGTTGTGCAAAAAGAGTTTCACTTTGGGGTATTGCGCCATCTAGCGGCGCATCTTTTGGTTGTTCCGAAGCCACTAATAATTCCAGCCCTGATTTGTGGTGAAGGAGCTGGCTGGCTACAGCTTCTGTGGTAATTTCTTCAATGGTGCTTTTCAAAAGCTGAGTAAGTCCGCTTGTATTATCAAAGCCAAGGTTGCGTCCGACGGTTCCCCTCCCGGGGGTTAGCTCTACCATGATCGTGTTGGCATTTTTTTCATTTTGTAAGGCACTGGCGAGATTAAGGGCTATAGAAGAAACGCCCAATCCACCGCGTGCGCTGATAACGCCCGTTATAAAAGCATTTTTTTTCAGAGAGTCTGTTTGTTTTAGTTGTTGTGATTTCACAGAACGAGTGAGAAGAGTTTTTACATGTGCATGTAATTCTGTCGGGTGAGTGGGCTTTGTCAGGTAATCATCTGCGCCAGCTTCGAAACCCACTACCTTATCATCAAGTTGAGATTTTGCCGTAAACATCAGAATGGGGATACTTGCTGTTTCTGGATTTTGACGCAAGCGACGGGCAACTTCATAGCCATCCATATTGGGCATCATTACGTCTAATAAAATCAGGTTAGGCTTTTCTTCTGCAACTTTAACGAGACCTTGTTCACCATTATTCGCCGCTGCGATCTGATAGCCTTGTTTTTGCAGCATTAATCCAACGAGGCGGAGGGTGTCAAGATCGTCATCAATGATTAGGATTTTTTCAGCCATGGGGTTTTCCTTCGTTCTTTGTGAGGTGGTGTCGGTTAAATTAAGCCGATTAAATAAAGTCTAGCATAAAGGTATCGTTCCAGCAAGAAGACTAAATTCCTATGCACGCAGAAATATCGTCGTTCAAAAAACTTGACATATCGAAGTTTATCTATTAGTATTTTGTTCTGTCAAATTGAAGAGCATCAATATGTCTATAAAAACTATGAACCCAATTACCTTTGCAAAGGCGCTTGCCGACGAGACTCGTCAGAAGATCATGAGTCTTTGTTGTTGCAAGTGGCTTAGTGTTGGTGAGATCGTTGATGCATTGAATGTATCACAGCCTACCGTTTCGCATCATCTTGGTATTTTGCGCGCGGCTGGTTTGGTTGATTCGCGTCGTGAAGGTAAGCAGATTTTTTATTCCCTCAATCAAGCAAAGATCGCTTCGGGCTGTTGTCAATTAGCGATAGATTTTGCGCCAGAACATAATCTTGTTGTGAGTCCGAAATGAACGTGTTTTTTTAAGAAAACATATCGAAGCATGTCTATTTGTCTACACAAGGAGAATTGCAAATGAACAAAAAACTATCCTTTCTCGACCGTTACCTCACCCTCTGGATCTTCCTCGCCATGGCAATTGGTATAGCTCTCGGATTCTTTTTTCCCGCGACGGTGCAAGGCTTTAACACAGCTGTCTCTGTCGGCACAACCAATATCCCCATCGCATTCGGTTTGATATTAATGATGTATCCCCCTCTGGCAAAAGTCCGCTACGAAGAATTGGGCGATGTCTTTAAAAACTGGAAAATTCTCGGCATCTCCCTGATCCAAAATTGGGTCATCGGCCCCATCCTCATGTTTGCCCTCGCCATTATTTTCTTACGCGATACCCCTCATTATATGGTCGGGCTAATCCTCATCGGGCTGGCGCGCTGCATCGCCATGGTCATCGTCTGGAATGACCTCGCCAAAGGCGATACCGAATATGCGGCAGGCTTGGTCGCCTTCAACAGCATCTTCCAAGTCCTCTTTTATAGCCTCTATGCCTACGTTTTTATCACTATTCTCCCCACCTGGTTCGGTATGGAAGGCAGCCTCGTCGAGATCACCATCGGGGAAATTGCCAAAAGCGTTTTCATTTATCTCGGCATCCCCTTTATTGCCGGATTTCTGACACGTTTCTTCCTCGTTCGCGCTAAAGGGCAAGCGTGGTATCATAAGCAATTTGTTCCCAAAATCAGCCCCATCACCCTCATCGCTCTGCTCTTTACCATCATGGTCATGTTCAGCCTCAAAGGCGATCTGATCGTCGCCATCCCAACCGACGTTTTCCGCATTGCTATCCCTCTCGTTATTTACTTTGTGCTGATGTTCATCATCAGTTTTTGGATGGGGCATAAAATCAACGCTGGCTACAAAAAATCAACCACCCTCTCCTTCACCGCCGCCAGCAATAATTTCGAGTTAGCCATCGCAGTCGCCATCGCCGTTTTTGGCATCAATTCTCGAGAAGCCTTCGCCGCCGTCATTGGCCCCCTCATCGAAGTCCCCGTCATGATCGGCTTGGTCTCAGTCGCCTTCTGGATTCAGAAAAAATATTTCGGATTGGATGCAGATGGAGTGAGCAAAGAGTGTGCGACCGATTGATTATTGGATGAAAAGCCGCTTCACACTCGATTTCGGCTTGCTTCCACTAAAAAAGCACCGTACAGAGAAAAAAATGTACAGCTCCTGAGCGGAAGGCGACTGCACTTGAGCCTGTAGACGAAGGACGGGGTCTACGAAAGCCGCTCTTCGTCTACGCCTTCACTTCGTTAAGTCTCCGCTCAGAGACTGTCAATATTGTTATTACCCACTAATTCTCAAGGAGAAAGAAAAAATGACCCAAGAAAAGGTCGAACTCAACGTCCGCACCGCCGTGCGCGACCGCTACAGCAAAATTGCCGAAACTTTTGAAGCCGGAACCCCAGCCGATTGCGGGTGCAATACATCCCCAACATCCTGTTGCGGTGATTCAGAAGCTGATGCCAGAGACGAAGTTGTCCATTTGGCAGCTATTGAAAAATTCTACAAAGAAACCGATGCAGATACCCTCCCCGAAGAAGTGACCGGTCTCTCTCTCGGCTGTGGCGATCCCGTCACCCTCGCTGCTTTAACGCCCGGTCAAACAGTCCTCGATCTCGGCTCTGGCGGCGGCATTGATTGTTTCCTCGCTGGTCAGCGTGTGGGCCCAGAAGGTCATGTCATCGGCGTGGATATGACTCCCGCTATGCTCGAAAAAGCACGCGCGAACAAAGCCAAGATCGGTGCAGATAATGTTGAATTCCGTTTGGGCGAAATTGAGCATCTCCCCGTATCCGATGCGAGTATTGATGTGATTATCTCAAACTGCGTTATCAATCTAAGCACCGATAAACCGCAAGTTTTTCGTGAAATGTATAGAGCTATGCGTCCGGGCGGGAAGTTGGCTGTCAGCGATATGGTTACAGATGGAAAACTCCCCGATGGACTAACAGATAGCCTGAGCGCGTGGGCGGGATGCGTCGCGGGTGCGCTGGATGTTGAAGAATATATATCAGGCATAAAAGAAGTAGGTTTCGTCGATGTTGAGATCGTTCCCGTGTATTTAGACCGAGATCAGATTGATGATGCCGTCCGCCAACTCGGAGGCGAAATCCAATTAGGTGGTTTGTCAAAAGAAGCAGTCTACAAGGCTGTTTTTAGCGCAAAAATCACTGCCCGCAAACCGATGTAAGGATGGATATTCTTGGCATTAGTTTTCTTGCGGGTGTTTTGGTATTGGCATATATTCTAGTCAATAAGCTTCGTGGGACCAGCGCTGTTTCTCTTTTCCAATTTATGCGCCGCTTAAGAAGCGGCGCGAAATTTCGCGATATTAACGTGAGTGAGTTAGAGAAGATGCTCAGAAATAGAGAAAAGAATTCTTTGCTGATCGATCTGCGCGAAGTAGATGTTTTTGAAAAAGATCATATTGCTGATGCAATCTCTCTGCCTTTCGATGATTTTATGCACGAGATCTTGGTCAACGAGACTTATGGTAAAGATGAAGCCATAATATTGATCTGTGATCATGGGCTTAAGAGCAAAGTTGCGGCTGACATCCTAGTAGTTTGGCAAACAAGAATTGACGGATATAGAAAAATCTGGCATCCTTGC
>JABGQU010000068.1 GCA_018648605.1 Anaerolineae bacterium
TCCGATTGATGATAAGAACTTTAGCTAAAATTTGACTTTTCAGACACTCTCTTAGAAAAGCTGTCAAGATTTTTGTCCTTGCCTTCAACAGGAGACAATTATACAAACAACAATATCCGAAATATCCAACTCATCTAATTGATTTCATGCACCCACTAATCTAACCACTCCCAGTTTCTCCACGTAAAATTCCACTTAGATTTTCAAAAAACGCCTATCTGAGCATGGAAAAAGTCTTAATTAATATATATCACACACTTAAGGGCTGTAGGAAAAATATTCCATGCTATACTGCAAATGCTAGAAAAAAAACGCTAAATATCTTTGAGTTGTCCATTTTTTGTAGTGGAAAGATTAGCACCGAGGTGATTTTAAGTGGAGAGAAGGGAACGTTTCAATCAAGCTGTAATTGCTGCAAAACAAAAAAAATATAAGCCTGCGCGTTACATGCTACGCGGTCTTCTTGCTGAAGACCCAAACGATGTCGATTCATTGCTTTTATATGCATTGGTAGCGGAGAATAAAGAAGATGCTATTCAGTCACTGAAAAAAATCCTACAGAATGACCCAGACCATCGAATTGCTTTTATAGAATTATCAAAATTGAAATATGCGCCCCCACAGGCGATTCCTGTTCCCTTACCGACTCCCACGGCCCATACGTCCACAGTCAAGCCAGTTCCCCCCCCGATCCCGACAAAGAAAGGGGAATCCAAGCAAGAGATAGAGACACAGAAAAGACCGAAGAAAAAGAAAAATAATCTTGTTGAACTGATATTTTTAGGTGTTCTGGTTTTTACATGTCTATGTATTGGCTTTGGGGTCATTATGGAACTATCCAAACAGGGGATTTTGCCTCAGCTCACGACCAGTGTTCCGACCCCAACCGAGAATCAGGTTTTCGATATTCTCTACGAAAATATCAATGCGATGAATGTTGAATCTGTATCTCGATATATGGCAACTGTCCACCCGGACAGTGCTGCATACGATACAACAGAAGCGGCTTTGCAAAAATCTTTTCAGCTTCTTGATCTTCAAGTTCAAATTGATCAGCTTGAAGTGGTCAAGCAAACAAGATCAGAAGTGCAAGTCTCTTTTAAGCTAACGACAAGGAAAATTCGCGGACCCGATTTTCGAGACAATCTTGTCACGGGCGTGATGACTTTGCGAAAAGATGGGGAACTATGGAAGATTTACAAGCAAAAAACGGATGATGTGATTTATTTGGATTAACGCAGTAGTGGCGACCGGCTGGTCGCCACTACTGTATTTATTCTTCTTTTTGTTTTATTTTCTTCCCCGTTTTTATCTTCTTCCCTTTCTTGCTTGTTCCTTTTTTCTTCGCTTTCTTCGCAACCTTCTTCTTTTTAAGCTCTTGCTCTTCAGTCGCAACTTCTTCTACTTCATCTTTCTCCCCAAAAAACTCATCCCACTTCGCCTGCATGGACTCTACCCCTGCGCCGTTCAACGCCTCGGCAACTTTCGTCCAATCTTCCCCATTTACCGTTCTAAAATCTAAAAAGACATGCCGTTCGTAGGCACCGAGTTCAACGTAAAGTCCCTTCTCTGCCAACTCAGCGATGGAGCGGATATATTCCAATCCCGTCACCAGATCACGGAAGATGACGCAGCCTTCTTGGTTGACCAAATCCAGCCCTTCGATGAGAGTACGCTTTACGAGATATTCGTCGCTGGCGGCTTTGACCGCGAATGAAACGGATATCTTGATCCAGCCGCGAGTCTCGGCATATTTATTATGGTAGACGATGAGAGCTTTCTCGCCCCCTGCGCGATTTGAATAGGCAAAAACATCTTCGATCACACGCTCGTTAGCGTCGAAAAAGTGATAGAGCAAAAAGTTATCGACATCCGCGAAGATGTATCGGCGGTGGAGTAGCGGAGCAATTACATCATCGTGATATTGCACAAAACCGGTATCAGGTTTCTCGTCACGGTAAGCGCGGCGGTATTCCATCCCGTATTTTTCGCTGTAGCCTTCCACCTGTCCGTGTCCAAACATCGGCAATCCTGGCAAAGTTGCCAGCAGCGTGCAAATGCCAAAATATTTATCACTTTTGCCAAATTGCTCCACAGCCGTCTCTTCATCAGGATTATTCATGAAGTTGACGTAACGCTTCAAGATTTGTGGATCAAAAGTGAGCGTATTTTTCATCACCTGCCGATAGCCGCCGTTATCCTCATCACGCAGCATATGCATGAAAGCAGAATTATAGACACGGTGCATCCCCAGCGTGCGAACGAAATAGCCCTCCATTAGCCAGAAAGCTTCGGCGAGCAGGAGCGTATCGGGGACTTCAGTGGCGACACGGTCGACAACTTCGCGCCAAAATTCTTTGGGGACTGCCGCTTCGAACGCCGCCCGAGAGATGCCCTGCTCCGCTCTTGAGGGGATTGCCCCACCCCCGCCTGGCTCCGGATACCAGAGCCTTTGAATATGTTTCTTGGCGAGGGTCATCGCCGCATCAAATCGGATCACAGGGAATTGACGCGCTACATTCAAAATAACCTGAATAATGGTCTCGCGTACATTCGGGTCAAGAAAGTTGAGCTGGGCAGTATCGTTCCACGGCATCGAGGTGCCGTCGTTACCGTGATAGATATATTTCGTATCACCGGTATGATGGTCGACACGCTTAAAAACGACCGCAGCGTCGCTATGATCGTAATAATGATCTTCGAGATAAATGCCCACGCGATCATCTTCGGAGAGATTTTCGCTATTGAAGGAATAGCCCGGGTACGGGGGGTGATCGAGGGAAAGAAAACGCTCAGGGTTTTCAACAACCCAGCGTGAATCGATACCCATGTGGTTCGGCACCATATCCGCTGCAAGGCGAATGCCGCGCTGCCAGGCACGCCAGCGCAGATTATCGAGGGCTGCCTGTCCGCCTAAATCCCATGCAATTTGATAATCGTAAAGCGAATATGCCGAAGCAACTGCATCCGGGTTGCCCATGCGCTGCTTGATATTGCGCGAGGCACGGCTGCGCTCCCATAAACCGATCAGCCAGAGTCCACTAAAGCCGCGCTTTGCGAACAAATCCAGTTCTTCATCGGGGATCTGGTCAAGGCGTGAAATATCACGCTGATATTCTTTCGAAAGCTGGTCGAGCCAAACGTAAGCATTTTTTGCCAGCAGAACGATCTGCGGCATCCAATCTTTATCAAGGCTGAAACGCTCGAATTCTTCATATTCGCCAAAATATTCCGGCACCGGCGGTGCAGAACCATCGGAGCCGCCGCTGCTGGGTTCACGGATAGTTGATTCAGCGAGAAAGTCCACGCCGCGCAAGATCATATTCACATATCTATCGCCTAAAAGAACACCCCATCGCTCGGCGACGTACTGCAACTGTCCACTTAAGGAATTCGGAGATGCCAATATGGGCGCACGAAGGATGTGAAGCAGCGTCTCTTTCCCAGACCCGAAACCGGGCTCGTACCCAAAGAAAGTTTCCATCGTTCCCAGCATCTCTGCGTAAACTGTGTCGAGAAGCGGGGTATCGTCAAATAGCTCGCGGTAATTTTCGAGGGCCGGATTTTGATTTTCAAGAGAAAGCAGGAGCATTTCTTCGAGAGTAATGGCTCGTTCAACGGTTTTCTGCTCAAGGACAGGAAAGTGCTCATGAAACCGAAGCAAGCCCAAATCAAGTTCGTTTTCGCCGTGTTTTGCAATCATCCACTCAAGGGCACGAATCATCACCCCAGAATTTTCCATCTCATATTGGCGGATGAGAATATGCATTACCTCGTCCAATAAGCCCATCGCGTTGATATCACTCGCGGGAACGGTCTCCCGGCGCACCATGCTCATTTTTTCGGCAAAGCGGCGTGCGGCAGCAAAATCAGCAAAGATGACTTGTCCATTCGTGGCAAAAAGCTTTTCTTCAAACTGATATTTTTCGCGAGCTTGGCGAGAGATGTGAAACTCAAAAATCATGTAAATTTACCTTGGGTTTGATGCAGAATATTCCCTATATAATAACCGATTTCGAGTATACTTTTTCAATAATGTTGCCTTTAAATTCGTTCATTCCCCTTTTAGTTTTATTTGCCTTCGCATTTTTAGTCTATGCGAGCGTTATTCGCGCAACATTGCAACGCCACCCCGGGCAGGAAAGGGCTGCATATTTAACGGGGCTTTATGCTTTTCTCGCGCTTCTTTTACAAGGCAGTGAAACAGCCTGGCAAATCGACTTTTTGCCAAATCTGAGCGCTTTCGCTTTTGAGCAAATTCACTGGTACAGCTCGCTTATACTTTCCCTTTTAGTTCTTTTAATTTTGCGCACCTTCCTGCAGAAAGAGCACAGCTATATCTGGTTGGGCATTGGTTTTCTGTGGGTCATCGCTCTCTTGCTCAGTGCCCTCAATCTTTTCCAGCTGCCCGATATTTTGTGGACAAACGGAAGTTGGATGCTCCCACGCGAAAGATTAGGCTTTGCCATTGTCTCGCTAGGATGGTTACTCTTCACTCTCGGTGCGTTCTTCACCTTCCGCCACGCATATAAAAACACGCGCCAACCTCTGCATCGTAATCGTCTCACCTACTGGATAGCGATCTTTGTGCTCCTCTTCAGTGCAGACGCGCTATATATTAACAACCTTGCCATTTGGAGTGCCCCGCTACGTCTGCTCGGCACATGGCTAATGAGTTACGTCGTTATCACGCACCATCTCCCCGATCTACAACAAATCATGCGCAGCGGTCTGATCTATATTGCCACAACCCTGCTTGCCAGCCTTTTCTATATCGCCGGTTTTAGCACAGCGCAAGCTATTCTCCCAACATTTGCTGAGGCAAATCCGCTTCTAATAGGCACCATTCTTGCTTTACTTTTGGCAACGATCTTCCGCACCTTATTCAATTTCGTCGAAACTCAAGTCGATCGCTGGCTGCGCATCAAGCATCTCGATGTTAGCCAAACCATTAACGAATATAGCCAAAGCATCAGCAACATCCTTGATATGGAACGTCTTGCGAACATCACCGTTGGCCTCATCATGGAAGTGATGGATATCCAGCGCGGCTTCCTTTTCCTTGTAGATCATACAAAGGAACAGAACGGCACAGAATATTATTCATTACGAGCCATTCGTAGTGCAGGAGAACGCCCTATTAAACCAATTTCACTGGATGCAGATAGCGCGCTCGCTCAATACTTCCTTAATGAACAACGCCCGCTTCTTCAATTTGACCTGGACTTGCTACCAGTTTTCAAAACTTCTCAACCCCAGGAACGCAACCGCTTAAACCGCCTGGATGCAGAAGTCTACGTCCCCATCTTCGCCAAACGCGAATGGATCGGCCTCTTCGCCTTAGGCAGCAAATTATCAGGCAATCGCTTTACAAAAGAAAACCTGACCACCCTCAGCGCCCTAGCCGGACAAACAGCCGTTGCGCTCGAAAACGCTCGTCTCGTTGAAAACCTGATCGAACTCAACAAAAAAGTGCATGATGCCTACCGCGATCTGGATAATACGAAAAAGGATCTCGAAAAAATTGATCGCACCAAATCTGATTTCATCAGCATCGCTTCGCATGAATTACGAACACCCCTCACCGTGATGCGCGGCTACACAGAAATGCTGCTCGACAGTCCCTCGTTAGACGAGAATACCCTCAAAATGCTCAAAGGCATCCATGATGGAACTTTGCGTCTGCACGAGATCATGGATAGCCTCTTCGACATCGCCCAAATCGATGCGCGTACCCTGCAACTTGCTCTTGAACCCATCGATGTCGGGAAATTAATCTATGAAGTCGGCATTGGGCTAAGCCAAGCCGTCAAAGATCGTAGCCAAATCCTAAGATTAGACCTGCCTCCCCTGCCTGGCATTCAGGCTGATCCTGATACGTTGCGCAAGGTTTTCTATCACTTGATCACCAACGCGATCAAATTCAATCCCAATGAGGGCCAGATCGTTATTCGTGGGAAAACCCTGCCCTTCAGCCAAGAAGATATGCCAGAAGGTGGGTTGGAGATCATCATTAGCGATACTGGCATCGGTATTGATCCGAATTTTAAAGAGGTGATCTTCACCAAGTTCTATCAACCCGGCGAGCAGCTCAATAAGCACTCAACAGGTAAGACAAAATTCAAAGGCAGCGGCGCGGGGTTGGGGTTAGCCCTTTCGCGCGGGATCATCGAGGCACACGGTGGCAAAATCTGGGCAGAAAGTCGTGGATACGATGAAGAAAATTTCCCTGGCAGTCACTTCCACGTTATTTTGCCCTTACGCAAACAGCCCAAAGGTAGCACCCTGCCCTTTGGTGAAACTATTCGAATGACACTCTAGAAATAGCCTGTTTGTCTCTTGTGTAAGAAAAAAAAGACCCTTTTCAACACATTTTTTGAAGAGGGTCTTTTCCTTGACTTTTTCAGATTTTGCCTTTATTATCGTGCCCGTAAGATGCCAGTGTAAGTTCACGTTGGAAAGAAGAAAGTGATGGCTCGAGGCTCTTTTACTTCGAGCCATTTTATTTTGACCGTCCGATGGAACTGCTTGAGCATGACAAACTTTTTTATTTGCCATAAGGAGGCAAACAGCATGTCAGATCGTATCATCGGTACAGTCAAATGGTTCAACGGTACAAAAGGCTACGGCTTTATTGAACGCGAAGATGGACCCGACGTATTCGTCCACTACAGTGCCATTCAAGGCGACGGCTACCGCAACCTTCAAGAAGGTCAGCAGGTTGAGTTCGCTGTAGAACAAGGCGCAAAAGGTCCTCAAGCTAGCAATGTAACTGCTCTCTAAGCGACTATTTTGACACAAAGAAAACGCCGTCTCTAACGAGACGGCGTTTTTATTTAATCGTACGTGCTACTTGGCTTTCTTTGGGAAGAGCCAACCAACAAGAGCAAAAGCTAAGCTCAACAAAATCAAGACAAACTTGACCGTTGCCGAAATAGCCGCCAAGCGAGGGCAAAAGATGGTCGCTGTGCTACTCAGCAATCGCCACAAAGCAAAATTCTCAATAGCATCCAAAAGGGATGCTGCTAAAATACCCCACCCCACATAATTACCAACCTTTACAAATTTTTCACCATGCCTGGAGGCTGCCATCAGCACGCCAAGGGAAATCGTCAGCCCGTAGACAATCATGAAGAGATAGTCGAAGCCTAAGCCAAAGGCGGCAAAAAGCTGGGCGTGTGCATCCCAGTGTTGGATGATAAGATCCGCTCTTTCGGGCGTACCTGCTAACTCGAAGGAAACGATGCCAGCAGGAGAAACGGGATTCCGTAAGGGGGCATCGAGAAGTCGAAAAACGCCGGCCAAGACCAACGTCAGAGCGAGAAGTGTGAAAAATATCTTTTTACGAGATGATGCGGGGATAAAACCCAATGGGTGAGACATGAAGTATTCCTTTCAACCTATTTTGAAAATTGAAACTTGACTTTTGAGATCCGTTATTATATTATGGATATACACATGACTGACTAGTCAGTTATAAGGAATTTTATGTCCCCTAAACCCAATGTAAGCGAAGAACGCAAAGAACAAATTACAGAAGCTGCGACCACTATTTTTAGCCAAAAAGGCTTTGATAAAGCACGCATGGACGATATTGCAAAAGAAGCTAATTTGAGTAAAGGTACGCTTTATTTATATTTTAAGAGCAAAGATGCAATTATTGAGCACTTACTTAACAGGCTTTTTGAGCGCGAAATGGCAGACCTACAACTATTAAAAGAAGACCCCCGCCCTGCCTCTGAAAAATTGACGATCTTTACTGAAAAAATTATCTCTGATATTCACGGTTGGGCGCGTGTTATTCCTATTATGTATGAGTTTCTGGGGCGACTTTTTCGGCAAAGTGTTGTGCAGAAAGCCTTTAAAAAATATCTGCATTCATATTTTGATCTCATAACACCCTTAATTCAGGAAGGGATGGATACGGGTGAATTCAAAGCTGGAAATGCCGGCGAGACTGCGATCACCATCGGCGCATTATTTGAAGGAACAATTCTATTGTGGGTGTATGACCCGGAAATGATTGACCTTGAGAAGCATCTTCATGCAGGAATGAAATTACTCATGGATGGTCTTAAGAAAGATTAAAGGAGAAAAAAATGGAAATTCTATATATCGTTCTGGCAATGATCGTCGTCGGTCTCATCGTTGGCTATCTCGCCGGACTGATCTGGAAAGATGACCGCAAGGGCGACTATACCGTTGCGGTCATCGCGGCAGTCGTAACCGGCTTGCTCGATTATTTCGTAATTCCCATGATAATTTCGAGTGAAACACTTAAATGGATCGGTGTCGCTCTCGAACCACCACTCGTAGCACTGGGCGTACTTTGGCTGATCCGCTACGCTAATAAAAATCAGTAATCGCTGCATAGAGAGTGAGTTTTACACGATGACGGATGCCATCATCCAAACAACGGGATTAACGAAAAACTTCAAGAAGACGCGCGCTGTAGACGCATTGGATTTGACGATCGGCAGCGGCGAGCTATTTGGCTTGGTCGGCCCCGACGGAGCCGGAAAAACAACCAGCCTCCGTTTGTTGGCAGGATTACTCACCCTAAGCGAGGGGGAAGCCACTGTCGCCGGTTACGATCTTAGACGGCAGTCTGAATCCATCAAGAAAGAGATCGGTTATATGGCACAGCAATTCAGTCTATACGCCGAACTCAGCGTACTTGAAAACCTGCAATTCTTCGCCGAGATCTACGATGTCCCGCGCGAGATGATAGCAGAGCGTACCGAAAAACTGCTCCAATTTGCACGACTGACAGAGTTCAAAGACCGTCGTGCGGCGCACCTTTCAGGTGGGATGCAAAAGAAGCTCGCCCTCGCTTGCACGCTCATCCATGAGCCAAAGCTGCTCCTGCTTGATGAACCCACAACGGGCGTTGACCCCATATCCCGACGCGAATTTTGGGATATTCTCACAAATCTGCATCTTAACGGCACAACGATCATCGTCAGCACACCTTATATGGATGAAGCTGACCGTTGCTCGCGCGTTGGCTTGATCTACGCAGGCAAACTTGTCATTTGTGATACGCCGCGCCAGATTAAAAAAGAGCTCCCCGGAGAAATGGTCGAGTTTCTGACCAATGAGTGGAAAGCCGCCAAAACACTTGTCGAGAAAATGCCCGGTGTGCTGGAAACGCAAACCTACGGCGAGGCATTACATCTGCTTGTCGATAACGGGGAGCAACGGTTGGCACAAATTTCCGAAGCGTTGACAACAAACGGGATCAATTTTCGGGGCGCGCGCGTCGCGCCTGTCCGCATGGAAGAAGCCTTCATTTCGCTCATCCAAAGGCTGGAGGAATAGATGTCCCTTCGTCATATCTGGGCGATAACCCGCAAAGAATTCAATCATATTATCCGCGACCGCAGCACGCTAATTCTGGTTGTGCTAACACCACTGGCAACACTTTTGCTGATGGCGTATGCACTCACGGTGGAGTTGCAGCACATCCCCATTGCGGTTTTGGATTACGACCGCAGCGCCACATCGCGAAATTTTGTGCAGCAAATTGTTTCAGGAGATGACCTTGATCTTTACGCACAAGTCTCTTCGATTGAAGAAATTGAAAACTTGCTAATGCACGGGGATGTGAAAGCCGCACTCGTTATTGACCCCAATTTTTCGCGCGATCTGCTCGCCATGCGCGGGATGCCGATGCAGATCATCATTGATGGCACTGAACCGGAAAGTGGCGGTTTTGCCGTAAACCATATTGCCTCGCGTGCCGAAGAGTTTGCCAATGAAGCCCTCTCCAGCCAAATGCAGATGATGGGATTTTCAACCGATTCGCTCAAACCTTTGGACCTGCGAATCCGTACCTGGTACAACCCTGGGCTAAAACCCCGAAACGATCTTATCCCGGGCTTGATCTCGATGGTGCTCGGATTTCCTGCCCTATCGGTTGCCCTCGCCCTCGCCCATGAGCGAGAACACGGCACTATGGAGCAATTGATGGCAACCCCCGTTGGGCGTGCAGAGCTTCTGATCGGGAAAATGATCCCTTATATCGTTGCGGGTTTGATCAACGTAGTCATGTTACCGCTTTTGGCGATGGCATGGTTTGATGTTCCTTTTAATGGCTCTTTCCCGCTCTTTTTCGGACTTTCTGCCATCTTCATGTTTGCGGTTTTGAGCATGGGCATCATCATCGGCGTTTTTATGAAAACGCAAGCTGCAGCAATGGGCGTCTCCTTTTTGATGATCTTTTTCCCCGGCTTCTTTCTGACGGGCATCTTCTTCCCTATTGTTTCGATGCCAGAGATCATGCGGCTTGAATCATTGGGGATGCCCGGCACACATTATGCCATCATCATTCGCGGTATCTTCCTACCCGGTGTTGGAATGGAGATTTTATGGCCCTATGCCGTCATGTTGATTCTTTTAGGTTTCTCTTTTACGGGCATCGCATCGTTATTCTTTAGAAAGAAATTAGGATAAATATGTTTAGAAGAATTCTCGCCCTCGTAAAGAAAGAATTTATCCATCTACGGAATGATTGGTGGCTACCCGCATTTATGCTCTTTGGCGGGGTACTTGAATTGATGCTCGTCGGTTGGGCAACATCGCGTCCGATCAATAACCTGCCGCTCATGGTTTTGGATCACGACCGCAGTGCCGCCAGCCGCGCATTGGTCATTTCTCTGGAAAATACCGAAACCTTCGCCCTCGAAGCCATGGTCGATGATTTTCAAACAATCGAAGATGCGCTGGAGCGCGGCGAGATCAGCGCCGCGATCATCATTCCGCCCGATTACGCGGAAGAGATGGCAGCCGCCAACGGAACCCCCTCCCTTTCAATGATCCTGAACGGCGCAGAGAGCATCCCCGCAACAGCCGCCCTACACGCAGCAGAAGGAGTCGCGGCTACGCTGAACGAAGAACTGATTATCAAAAGACTAAAGCTCTCTCCCGATGAATTTTCAGGGTTCGCTCCCCGTCTACGGGTTTGGTTTAACGAAGCCCTCAGCGAAGCCCTATACACCACTCCTGCCGAAATGGGATTAATGCTTGAGTTCACCACGCTGCTTTTCGCCGCGCTCGCCTTCTCTCGTGAAAAGGAATTGGGCACGCTCGAACAATTGCTTGTGATGCCCTTCTCTTCACTAGAGATCATCATCGGCAAAGCGATTCCCGTCATTGTTATTGCTTTTACAGATTTCCTGCTCATGCTGGGAATGGTGCACTTTGCCTTTGATGTGCCTATTCGCGGATCATTACCATTACTCTTCATCCTCGCCTTTGGCTATCTGCTGGTCGAATTGGGCAAAGGGATGGTGCTTTCGGTAATCGCAAAAACGCAAATGCAAGCCTTTTTGCTTGTGCTGCTTTTTGGTATGACAGACTTTATGTTCACGGGTTACGCCGCCCCCGTCGAGTCGATGCCGAAAGCCTTGCAATTTTTTGCCAATATCGTGCCCGCCCATCACTGGCTTGAGATATTGCGCGGCATCCTGCTCAAAGGGGCAGGAATGGATGTTTTATGGCCGCATGTTCTCGCATTGGCAATTCTCGGCACGATCATTATGACTTTCTCGCTGCGCTTTGTGCGTCGCGCTCTGGACTAACACTATGACACCTGCCATTCGTACAAAAAACCTTACCAAGTATTTTGGCGACTTTACCGCCGTTAATGGCATCAGCTTTGAAGCCAAACGAGGAGAGATATTCGGTTTTCTTGGGCCTAACGGGTCGGGGAAAACGACCACGATCCGGATGATGTTAGGGCTGCTGACTCCTTCAGTGGGAGAGGTACAGGCGCTCGGAATATCCGTAAGCGGCAACCAAGCCGAACTCCAGCAACGTACCGGCTATATGTCCCAGCGTTTCAGTTTATATAACGATCTTACCGTCCAGCAAAATCTGCAATTTTATGGTGCAGCATACGGGCTGAATAATGTTGATCTGAAAGCACGCATCCTGGATGCGCTCTCGATGGCTGGGCTGGAAGGGCGCGAAGACGCAAAAACCAAAGACCTTTCGGGTGGCTGGCGGCAACGCCTTGCGCTCAGTGCTGCAATTTTGCATCGACCCGAATTGATCTTTCTTGATGAACCCACCGCAGGCGTAGACCCGATCTCGCGGCGTGCATTTTGGGATCTGCTCTACCAACTCGTTGCCGATGGCGTGACAGTTTTCGTGACCACACATTATATGGATGAAGCCGAGCATTGCCATAACCTTGCCTTCATTCAACGCGGCAATCTCATTGCAGAGGGGCCTCCCGCAGATATCAAAGCAAAAATGATGAAAGGGCAGGTACTCGAAATCTCTTCATCAGATGCTATCAACACCGTGAAAATTTTGCGTGCAGCGAAAGAACAGGGCAAGGTTTCACTTCAAGAGATTGAGCTTTATGGCTCGCTTGTGCATGTGGTTGCCCCCGATGTTGAAAAAGAAAAAAATACCATTCAAAAGTTACTCAAGAATGAAGAAATTCACGTTGAAGAAATGGCTCTGATCGAAGCATCACTTGAAGATGTTTTTATTGCCAGCATGAAATAAGGAGATCGCCATGAAAAAAACTATTCACATTACCCTGATCTTAACCCTCGCGCTTGTCGGTTGCAGCGGCACAGACGAAGCTGCACCCCTTGAAGCCTCTGGCGTGATCGAAGCCAACGAGGTCGTCATCGCTCCCGAATTGAGCGGGCGTATTCTCGATATCACTGCGGATGAAGGGGATGCCGTGACCGCTGGCGATATTTTATTTTCCGTCGAAGGTACGTTACTCGAAGCAGAACGCGACGCAGCGAACGCGACCTTGGGCTTGGCGCGCGCTACCCAAGCATCTGCCCAGGCCGGGCTGGATGCCGCCAACGCGCAATATGCCCTCATACTGGACGCCGCGCTCGCAGCCGACCGCATCAGCCGCACCACCGATTGGCGCATCCCTGCACCAGGACGTTTTGAGCAGCCTGCCTGGTATTTCAGCCAGAGCGAAGAGTTGGCTGCCGCCCAAGTCGAAGTGGATGCAGCCGTAGCCGCGCTAAGCACAGCGCAGGAAGACTTTGAAGGCGTTGCTGCAAATCTTGATAATGCAAAATTTCTTGAGATGGAAATCATCCTCGCCCAAAGCCGCGCGACCTATAACGTCGCACATGATGTTTACTCTCGCTCGCAAAGTTCACACGACGATATGGACGAAGTCATCAACGCCGCAGAAGATGCCTACACCGCTGCGCGCGATGCATTACATGATCGTCAAGATGAATACGACGAGATGCTCAGCACACAGGCTGCCAAAGATGTACTCAAAGCACGCGCTGAAGTGACCGTCGCGCAGGAACGCTATAATATGGCGCTCGACCAGCTCCGTGCCTTGCAAACGGGCGCTTTCTCTCCGAGCGTTGTTGCAGCTGCCGCAAACGTCCAACAAGCGGAGGCTGCTCTGGGGCAGGCTCAAAAAGCCATCGAGCAAGTTGAGGCACAGATCCAATTGCTCGAGACGCAGATGGAGAAACTTGTCACGCGCGCACCGATCGACGGTGTCGTCTTGACCCGCAGCATCGAAGTAGGCGAGGTCATTCAGGCCGGGTTGGCTGTAATGAATATCGCCCCACTGGATGAGCTGACCGTGACCGTCTATATTCCTGAAGATCGTTATGGGCAGGTCAATCTCGGCGACTCAGCGATATTAACGGTTGACTCTTTCCCCGAAGAAAGTTTCGAGGCAACGGTAATCCGCATTGCAGATCAGGCAGAGTATACCCCGCGTAATGTTCAAACGAAGGAAGAACGGCAGACGACGGTATACGCAGTAAAACTATCGGTATGTAATAAAGATGGCAAATTAAAACCTGGTATGCCAACGGATTTGATTTTTGGGGAGTAGGTTTTAGAAAATCAAGGTAAAAGTAAAAACTGCGGAGGCTTTCTCTCTCCGCAGTTTTTTATTTCTTCTTAGCCCTTCTTTTGATCAAAATCTTTTATGGAACATTATCTAAAACTGCCTCTTGACAAAGGTTTTTAGAAATGCTAATATATATGCAAGTTACCCGATTTTCCGCATAATTGGATTTAGCAAAAGAAATTTGAAACAGATTCATGAAAGGAGAAAAAAATGAATACCTTCCACTACTATGAGCTTTTAGCCAAAGAGTATCGTCGTGACAAAATGGCGACCGCTGAAAAACACAACCGCTTCTCCCTCCCCTCGGAAAGCAAGCTCACCCTGAGTGTATATCGCATCCTTTCAAAGACAGGTGAGGTCATCGAATCCTTGGGCACCAAAATGCAGAAACGTTATAATCACTTGGCAATGCGCGAAGAATGTAATATGCTTCCGAATGCAGCCAAATAACTGAGATAAAGAAAACTGTTTCTGAGGAGAGATTATGGTGCCACCAATTGATAACTTCATTGAGACCCCCGCCCGGACTCGCATCCGGGTGGGGCTTGCTCCCGTTCAAAATGCGATCCACAGCCTTTTATTGTTAACCAAAACTGAAGAGCTTTCTGGCCTTGGCGATTGGGTCATCCAAACTGCGCAAAAACTATCCCCTGAAGAACTGCACCAGCACTACCGCGTGATGATCGCTTTTTATCATGCCATTTTGCCCCAACAACGCTGGAGCAGCTTTCCTGTTTATCTAAATCATCTCGCCCAGATGGATCCGATCGCATTACGCGACAAAATGATCGACAGCTATTTTGGGCTTTCCATGCACAAAGAAATATCAGCGCAATTCACGAACGAAACGGCTATCGCCAGCGAAGATAACTACATTGCCTTTTTAGAAGAACGTTTTGGTACCAAATATATCGATGATGATCTCGAACGCTGGGCTTATGGGTATGTTGTTGACCCCCCGGCAATGCAAGAATTGATCGTTACACATTTACAAAAATACTGGCAAGAACATCTCGCTATAGAATGGGAACGCGTTCTACCAATCTTACAAAAGGCGGTCAACGCATTTCAGCATGTCGATTTCACCCAAATGGGCAACTTCGATGCAGCAGAATATGTGACCGGACAAGCTCTTAGTGCCGGACACTGGGAAAAGAAATGCCAGGAAGCCGAGGGTTTGTACTTTGCCCCCTCCCTGCATGTTGGGCCCTATTTGGGAAAATTCTTCGAAGAAAACTCTCTCGGCTTCATCTTTGGCGCACGCTTGCCAGACAACGCCCCCATCCATGCCCCAGAATTAAGCCAGGCAGATATTTACGTCCGCCTGAATGCACTCTCAGATGAAACCCGCCTACAAATGCTTAAATACATCTCCAATCAGGGCGAAAGCTGCTCAACAGAGATCATCAATGCCCTTGACCTGAGCCAATCTGCCGCATCCCGCCATTTGACCCAACTGACTGCAACCGGGTATCTCCTCGCCCGTCGTGTTGATGGGGCAAAATGTTATCGCTTAGACAAAGACCGCATTGGCAATACGCTGGATACGGTTAAGGCGTTTTTACTACAATAACTATTTTCTTCCCTTCTTAAAAGAACTCCCGTCATCACAATGGGAGTTCTGTGTATTAACGGATACCTTATCAGTCGAGATTAAACGGTAAATTTTCCATTCTGATAAAAAATTTCGTCGTCTGCCCACATCGAGGTCGCGTACGTCGCGTCGCTGATCAAATCCCAATGAATGCTGGATTCATTCTTCCCACCTGCTTCCGGAAAACCACTCCCAACAGCCAAATGGAAGCTCCCGCCAATTTTCTCGTCGTAGAGAATATTTTTGGTAAATTTCCGGATACCGTAATTTGTGCCAATGCCCAGCTCGCCCAAAATACGCGCGCCCGCATCGGTATCGAGCATCTTCAGTAAGAATTCTTCGCCCTTCTCCGCGCTGGCTTTCACGACCTTGCCCTGCTCAAACTCTAAGCGTGCACCTTCAACCGCAACACCCAGATAGATGGCCGGATAGCTGAACTCGACCCAGCCATTGACCGAATCTTCAACAGGGCTGGTGAAGATTTCGCCACTGGGCATATTTTCATCACCGCAAGAGTTGATGAAGGAACGCCCTGCGATGGACATCGTCAAGTCGACATGCGGACCACGGATCGCCACTGACTTTTTGCCTGCTAGCCATTTAATGAGCTTCTCTTGCGCTTCATAGATCTCTCGCCAACGTGCTACCGGATCATCCTGATCGGCAAAGGTCGCGGCGTAGACAAAACCTTCATATTCATCGAGGCTCATCTCGGCATCTTGCGCCAATGCCTGGCATGGATAATTGGTCATCACCCAGCGCAGCTCTCCCGCTGCCGAGCGTTTCATATAAATATCCATCCATTCGGCGTAAGCACTATTACGCATCTGCTGGCGTTCCGGATCAATATTAGTCATCGCACGCGTATTTTCGGGAGCTTCAACGATGATCCAGACATCCACATTGTCAATAATATGCATATCCAGGGGCGGCGTCCAGCGTAACTGCTCTTCATCCGCTTCGGCGATATAGCTCGCACCAAGATCGGGTGACTCGAGCGTGATACTAGGATTGCCTCCTGCCTTCAAAACTGCCGACATGACCTCTTTCGCCAAAGGCAGCGCCAAAACACTGGCATTGATATGCACCCAATCACCGCGCTGAACTTTGGTTGAGTAATTGACCAAAACATCGGCTAATTTCTTCATACGAATATCAGACATATTATGCTCCTCCAAAATAATGACACGGATATTGTAGACGATTGGGCGATGTACGTACAAGAAAAAACGCGGAACTGTTTATAACAGCTCCGCGTTTTTATTTTAGAGAATTTTACTTAGCGAATAGTTTGCTCGGTCTCAGCATCGAAAATGTGGACACTGTCCATATCGAAAGCAACTTGAACTTCCTGATCAACCGCAAAGTTCGAGCGTGGGTCAACTCGCGCGACAAAAGAGGTATCGCCGCTGACCAAATGCAAGAAAATCTCATTACCCATCAACTCGGTTACATCCACTTTTGCGGGAACGAGTTCCGTTTTAGTATTCGGTGGAACAAAATCAGGGTTGTGGATATTTTCAGGGCGAATGCCAAAGATCACATCTTTCCCTGCATAATTTTTATATATATCAGCGTGATCCGCAGGGATAGCTACACTAAAGCCTTCACTGTCCACAAAGATCTTGTCGCCATCTTTGCGCAATTTTGCAGGGAAGAAATTCATCGAGGGAGACCCAATGAAACCTGCCACAAAAAGATTAACGGGATTGTCGTAAAGCGTCTGCGGGGTGTCTATCTGCTGCAAAAGACCTTTATTGATCACGGCGATACGCGTCGCCATTGTCATCGCCTCGACTTGATCGTGAGTCACATACACGAACGTGGTTTGCAAACGCTGATGCAGCTTGCTGATCTCGGCACGCATCTGAACACGCAATTTTGCATCCAAGTTGGAAAGCGGCTCATCAAAGAGAAAGACTTTGGGGTCACGAACGATAGCACGTCCCACCGCTACACGCTGGCGTTGACCACCAGAAAGTTGGCGCGGTTTACGTCCGAGCAAATCTTCGATACCGAGAATTTTGGCGGCTTCTTCAACACGCTCTTTGATCTCCGCTTTCGGGGTCTTGCGCAACTTAAGCCCAAAGGCAAGATTGTCATAGACTGAAAGATGAGGATAAAGCGCGTAGGATTGGAAGACCATTGCAATATCGCGATCTTTGGGCGCAACATCATTCACCACACGATCGCCAATTGAAATCTCGCCGCTTGTGATCTCTTCAAGCCCAGCCAACAAACGGAGCGCGGTGGTTTTACCACACCCGGAAGGACCAACCAAGACCAAAAACTCTTTGTCTGCAACTTCAAAATTGACGTTGTCGACAGCGGTCACGTCGCCAAATTGCTTGACGACATTCTTATACGTTACACTTGCCATAACAAAATTACCTCCAGACGGTTTAAGTATAGTGGCTCTATTATACTCAAAATAATCAGTTTCCATGAAGCAGCAGGGCGATTGCATCTAAATTGAGGTAAAAATAGCTATCTTGCAAACAGGAGA
>JABGQU010000205.1 GCA_018648605.1 Anaerolineae bacterium
AGAGAAGGTTTGCGCGCCACCCACAATGGATGCGGCGAAGTCGGCGCCGGGCAGTTGGGGCATGGATGATGCTGACGGCATTGACGATGATGAAGCGGGGCGTTGTCCGGTCGATGCTTTTGGTTGGGCAGATGTTGATTTGACGGGAACAGGTTTGTATGTAGGGTCGTACCGCGTCCACCACATCGGGACGTAGACCGGCCCTGTGCGGAAAACATCCTGTGTGCGTTCGGGGTATTTTTTATCCAACATCGTCCACTCAAGGGTTTCGCTAAATTGCTGGCTTTTTACCTCGGGTGTGGCGGCGCTTTCGACCTGCTCCCAGGCTTTTTCGATGACCTTTTGGTAGTAGGCGACGGTTTCCTTGCGGCTGAAGCCTTTCATTTTTACACGAATGGTTTTGATCAGATCGACCATGACTTTTTGAAGTGATCTTTGCTGTTCGCTAGACTGGTCTTTTGTAACGCCAAGCAGAAAATCATTTTCGTAAGCGTGCAGCCCTGAAATAAGGTTGATATCAAGGCTGAGCGGGTCACGGCTGGTAATGGTTGCTGCACCTTTTTTGACCGTACTGAAGAGGATCATCGTCATTACTTTATCGAGGGGTGTTTCCATAAGAACGGCGGCTTCGACGGCTGTTAACCCACGTTTGATGCCGTGCCCTTCGATGGCGATCTTGGGCGACAGGTATTGCATTTTTCGTTTGCGTCTGTTGAGTTTTTCGAGAATGAAAAAACTGAAGGGAAGGCCGAGAAGGAGTAAGGGAACGAGACAGCCTGAATCGAAGAGGTTTTCTATAAAATTCCCGATGCGGCTCCATGCGGATGGCGGCATGATAATCGCTGATTCGGGGACATAGTTCTTGGGGAAGGACGTGCCAAACCTGTATTGGGTATAGCCATTTGCTTCAGGATCGTGCCATGTGTAGGTCACACGCCCTTCATTGTCCAGAAATGTTTCGGGGATATCTGTTCCGCGCCAGTTTTCAGGGGGATGATAACGCGGTTCATCGGGCTGAACGCCGGTGGGTAAGTGTAATGAGAGTGTGAAGTCAGTTGTCCCGATCAGGAATTCGCTCCCAAACCAGGTAGTACCAAAAACGCCACTGAGATAGTTTTTATCTGTCTCACCCAAACGGAGCATGGCATCTATAGCGCTAACATGAACATGCACGGTACCGCGTTCACCTGCCTGAATGGCATAATTCCCCATAACTACAGCGAAGCCGGTGCCGCTGCCCATATAATCTTCTCTGGAAAGATCAACAGAATTTCCATTCACATCGGCAGAAATATTATAAAGATCCCATGAGTAGTTGGGCATCCCGACATCGACAAAGTCGATCACATGTGCATCGGCTGCATTCTTGAAAACGAAAAGATAATCCAGCGAGATTGAGCCATCTTCTTCATAAAAGACATGCACTTCTTCTTTTTCCAGCGTAAATAAGTAGGCAGCCTCTTCCTGCGCCAGAACATTGGATGTCAGGCTCAAGAGGAGCAGGAACAAGATTGATAGTGCAAGAAGTTTTCGTTTCACTTGCAACCTGTGCTTTCAACTTGAAATTTAAATTACCATTTTGGTTCTTCTGTTACCTGATAACTGGTATCACAATAAGGGCAAACCACCATGGGCGCGCCTGCCACCATTTTTATATTATTGCTGGTCAACGATCCGCCGCAAGCCTGGCATTGCATCGTTTCAAGGTTTACTTCACCGGGCAGATCAATATTTACCGAGACATTTTGCCCTGCTTCGGCATCTTTCTTTCCCATGCGCTGTGCGAGCCAGATCAAACCAAAACCGATTAGGACGAAGATACTTCCCATGCAGATCCATTCAGGCTGAGGTGTTGCATCAAATGCCCCCCAAATAATTAGAACACCAAAAAAAATCAGAATTATTGCTGCGATAGTTGCGATCACTTTCATGAGTGCTCCTTGTCGTTCGGCTGTTATTGCGAGGTAGTTTTATCGCCGAAGCAATCCCCAAGACGGTGGGGGAGATTGCCGCGCTTCGTAAACTCCGCTCGCAATGACAAAATTGCGTTTTTAGAATAAGTTCGCATTCTATTATAATGGATGGAAATTCTAAAAACAGGTGACAAAATGGCTATTCAAGACGAAAAGAAACGCTGGGAAGAAGAAACACTGAATCCAACACTCAAGAAATTCGCAGAGCGGAAAGATGAATTCAAAACATCCTCCGGGATAGAAGTACCGCGTATCGCCCCTGACCCTGAACTTGCTTCCGATAAAACGGAATCACTGGGGTTCCCGGGCGAATACCCGTTTACGCGTGGCGTCCAACCGACTATGTACCGCAGCCGCTTCTGGACGATGCGCCAATATGCCGGTTTTGCATCCGCCGAAGAGTCGAATGCCCGTTATCGCTATCTCCTTGCTCAAGGGCAAACCGGTCTTTCAGTCGCCTTTGATCTCCCGACCCAGATCGGCTACGATGCCGATGATCCGCTCGCGGTTGGGGAGGTGGGTAAAGTCGGCGTTTCGATTTCGTCTCTTGAAGATATGTCACAACTCTTCTACGAGATTCCGCTCGAAAAAGTTTCCACTTCGATGACGATCAACGCGCCTGCCGCCATTTTGCTCGCCATGTACATCGCCGTTGCTAAAAAACAGGGCGCGGACATCAGCAAGCTGCGCGGCACGATCCAGAATGATATTCTCAAAGAATATGTTGCGCGGG
>JABGQU010000069.1 GCA_018648605.1 Anaerolineae bacterium
TTGATCGCTTCGCTCTACAATTTTGAGCTAAATTGACTTATGCAAGAGGTCTTTTATTGTTTGAAGTCGGGGTGGAATTCTAGTTTCCCTTGGTAGGGGCGTTTCGCCAAACGGGGTGGTTAGAGGTTTTGATATATCTAGGTAGTGAAAAAAGAAAATTATTCTTACATTACCCGTACACAGGCTTGATATATTTGTTACGCTAAATCCATCAGCAATTACGTTATTACCTTTTTCATCAAGAATTTTTTCATTGTAAGGAACTTGCCAGTTGGTTTTAGGTTGCCCATGAACTTCTTGAGTAAATTTGTAGATGTCAAAAAGACCTTGAGAGTTTTTGATTCTTATTTCAACTAGATGGACAGGCTCTTTTGCTTCAATTGGATATAATCCAATAATTTCGGTAGTTGTATCCATGGTGAATGTTTAGAACATATCTTGATAACGCTTCCAAGCACTAGCCGACACCTCGCGCGATTTTGCAGCGATCTCTGCTTCATCGAGCGTAAGCAACTCACGATCTTTCATCAAAATTTCTCCGCCAACAATAGTGGTCGTGATCATGCTTTCATTGAAACCGAAGAGAATATGCCAAGGGAGATTGCCTGCAGTCATTTCAGTGATGGGGTGGTAGTCAACGAAAATCAAATCGGCGAACGCGCCCACGCTGACCTCCGCGAGAGGAGCCTCGGGGAAGAAAACTTTTGCCAAAGCCGCATTATTTTCAATCGCCAATTCTTTTACTGTGTAACCACCCATCCGGCGCGGATCACCGTTTGCCGATTTATGCAGCAAATAGGTTGCTTTCCATTCATCCCACATCGTGTTTGAGAAACCATCGTTGCCCAAGCCAACTTTCACGCCTGCGCGCAACAATGATTCGACCGGCGAGACGCCCACCGCGTTATTCATATTTGAGCGCGGCTGATGCGTTACCCAAGTGCCTGTATCTGCCAAAATCTCGATCTCACGTGCGTCCACATGGATAGCGTGGGCAGCGATGCTTTTACCGCCAAGAATACCGTGCTTTTCAAGCCTGTCGATCACGCGCAAGCCAGATCTTGCAAGGCTATCATCCTGATCTGCAAGCCCTTCAGCAGCGTGGATGTGAAAACCGCTCCCGCTGGGGAGGGCCGCCGCGCACTTATCAAGTGTTGCGTCGGAGAGAGTTAAGCCAGCGTGCAACCCAAAGCTCGCGGCGAGACGCGACTCAGGTTGGGCCTGCAACCGTTTAATAAAACGGACATTCTCGTCAATTCCTGCCTGCATCTTGGCTTCCCCATCCCGATCCGTTACCTCATAACAGAGCGATGCCCGCAACCCGGATTTGGTGACTGCATCGGCGACCACATCGAGAGAGCCGTCGATAAAGCTGGGCGAGGCATGGTGGTCGATGAGTGTGGTGGTGCCATGTTTGATCGCATCTACAAGGCAGACAAGTGCTGAAGAGCGCACATCTTCTTCAAGCAGAGCTTTATCGAGATTCCACCAGAGCTTGTCGAGGATTTGAAGAAAATCTTTGGGGGCCTCTCCGGGAATCGCCATGCCACGTGAGAACGCACCGTAGAAATGGGTGTGTCCGCAAATATTACCGGGCATCACAAATTGACCGCGTGCATCAACGCGCGTCATGTTCGGGTAACGCTGAACAAGTTCAGCTTCAGGGGCGATCTCGTGGATCTTGTCCCCTTTGATATAGATGGCATATCCTGTCAGGATTTGGTTCTCTGATCCCCAAGTAATCAAGTTGGCATTGGTAATTAACATGAAATTCTCCGAGAAAAAATTTCCCTGCCTTTTGAGCAGGGATGATGAATTAGGCGAGCCCGTAAGCTAGTGGATTAGGTAGTGTGACGCCGCTGGCAGCAATTTCGAGCAATGTTAGGAAAACGGCTTCGCGCATTTCGATATTGCCAGCGTTCATGGCGTGGTAGAGGGCATTGACGACGCCTTCGCTAGGTGCGCGGCGCAGATAGGGCAAAGTTGCCAAGCGTTCGTCTATTTCTTCGCCTTTTAGGGCGAGCAGGAGCACGTCTGTTGCGGGCGCACCGGGTGAAATACCCATACCCTGTTTGCCTGCAAAGGCGATCAGCCAAGGTGTTTCAGAAGGCGGTGATAATTTACGCGGAATGCGCGGATTAGGCGCGTCAGCTTTTTGGATAATGCTGGATGCAATATCGCGGACGGCCCACTCTTTATCTTCAACCTGCACCTTTGCAAGCAATTCTGTTGCCCAGGGTTCCTTTACTCTGGCTAAACCATAGACAACAGAACGGCGGACGAGAATATCATCCATTTCGAGACCGTCTCGGAGCATCTCCCAACCCTCGCTCGGGTGATTGGAGAGCGATTCGGCTGCTGCGCGGCGCAGATTTTCATCACCATGCAGGAGCGCACCTGCGACAGCTTCGAGCGCTGCGTCGCTACCGATCGCGCTGAGTGCGAGGCAGGCTGCTGTTAATGTATAAGTATTATTGGCGGACTGAAATAAATTTGCGAGAGGCTCAACGGCTTTTTTATCTTGCATGAGACCGCTGCCGAGGGCCGCCAGTTGCATGATATAAGCAGATTGCGTTTGCAGGAGCTGTCTGAAGAGCGCGGCAACGCTAGGGTCGCCGCTGCGGGCAAGTGACGTGACGATTTGACCGCGTAAGACGAGCGGCAGGGTATCGTTTTGAAGAACGGTTGCGAGTGCGGTAAGAACTTTGCCGTGCCAGGCAGTTTTACGAGGTGCGTCTTGTAGCCAGTTGCCCATTGAGAGCAAATTTCGCTCAAGGACGGGATCAGGCATTTCCAAGAGCGCTTCGGTAAGAGGAGTTGCATCGCCTTTGGCGGCGAGATAGTGCATGGCGAGAGTTTTTCCGCTCCAGAGGGGCTGTCCCGTTAACCGCTCGTCGACGCTATAACTGCTGAGCGCGCGACCCGCAAGATATCCGCCAAAAACAGGATGTACGAAACGCATGTGAATATCACGGTGCGTGGAAAGTAGCCCGGTCTGTGCAATTTTTGCGAGCAGCCCTACTGAAGGTGCGGCAACTTTGTCTTTTTTCTTGCGCCCTGTTTCTTCGTTTTCGTCGGAAATTTTTTCTTCGGGAGGCTCAAAAGATTTTATCCAACTGCGTGCTTTGCGCGAATCGAAGATTGGCGACATGGTCAGGTTAACTTGCATGGCGAGCATTTCCAAAGCTGCAATCGGAACGCTGCTGGGTGAAAGGCGCAGGAGGTGCGTTTCTATTGCATCTAGTGCGGTTGCGCCACGCCCGTCACCTGCGTAGGCTCCCCAGGTTTTTAGGGTAAGTTCAAGTGGCGTGAGCGAAGCGGAATCGATGCTGATCCAGTCATTGAGCAAGAGGGCATCCACTTGTTCAGGGCCGGCTTGTACCCATGTTTCGAGCGCAACGTAATTCTCCCAGAGATGTCCCCATTTTTGGAGGAAGGCTTCTTTTTGGGGCGCGTTCCATGTTTTTAGCGTGAGTGTTGCGAAGCCTAAGTTGCCAAGTTGGTCTCGATATTCTGGAGCAGCAGCCATGATGACACGAATTTCAGGATATGTATTTAGAAGCTCTGCCAAATAGGCAACGATTTCTTGTGTTTTTTCCTGAGGGGTTTCGTCTAACCCGTCGATGATGAGTAAAGCACGCCCGCTGTTGAAGCTGTGACGAAGAAGGTTTGGTAAACGGGGCGCATTAAAAATAGAGGCGTTTTTTGTAACGAAATCAACCAATGGATCGAGGATATTGTCTTTTTCTTTATGGGGCAGGTCAAGATCAGCAACATGCAGGAAATAAGGCACAGCTTCTTGAAGTGTATCCATCTGCGGGTCGCGTTTGGCAGTTAAGCTGGCAATATAGGCTAAAGCGACCGTTTTTCCGACGCCCGGGTAGCCGATAATAGCAAGGTGTGAACCTCCCGAAAGAGCTTCCGGGATCGTTAGTGTGTCTGCTTGATAGAAAGAGGCGAGTTCCGGGTCTTGGGGGATATAGGGAACCGTATAGCTGATTTGATCCTGGTTAGCCAATGGGTCGCCAGGGTCAACTTGAGGAGGCGGGGCGATCAGGCTGGGAGGCAGGACGATCTCGTCAAGAGAGAAGAGAGGCGCTGCTAGGTGCATTCCCTGTGCGTATTTCAGAACAGCCTGACGATGGTATTCTTCGATATTGCTCGTGCCGCGCATCGCGGTCTCTTCGCGTTTTTTTTGCCAACCCTCGCGAGTTTGTTTGAAGAGCGGGCGTATCCAACCCAGCATCAACCAAAATGCTGATGCGGCGATAAAACCGACCCAGAAAGAGAGAGCTTCAATGGTGAAGTTTGGGTTACGTGGAAACATAATTATTTTTTAACTGGCATAGATCATTCGTTTGCAGGATGGACAATAAACAAGTGTCGAACGTGCCTTTTGCTGGTGGGATTGTGTGAGCATCGCGCCACAGGCAGAGCAGCTTCCATCCAGAATGGATGAAATCGCAACGCCGTTCTTTTGCTTGCGCAATTGATCGTATTTTGTCAGTAGTTCTTCAGGGACAGCCGGTTGTGCAATACTGCGTTCTTTGAGCAGGCGTTCTTTTTCCTGATCTAGCACACCTTGTTCGCCAGCCAATTGACTGTTTTGCTGAATGAGTTTGGCTTTGAGCGCATCTAATGCGCTTTGCGCAGATTGAAGTGTTTCGCTCTCCTCTTCATGGGCAAGCATGGCTTCGAGCTGCACATCTTGCAAGCTGCTGAGATAACGCTTGAGTGATTCGGATTTATTTTGCAGATCCTGAATTTCTTTAGGATTTTTGATCGTCCCCCCGTAAAGCATTGCTTCTGTCTGTTCGATCTTGACGTGCTGTTTCTTTACTTCAGCTTCTGCTTGACGCAGCGTTTTCTCTGTCGATTGATGGCTGCTTTCGCAGTTCGCAAGATATGCCTTGGCGCGTTTGAGTTCGGTATTGTTTTCAATGATGCGTTGAATTTCATCGAGACGCTTTTGCGCCTTGTCAATTTGGCTATCTACTTGTTGCAGGCGATAAAGTTGAAAGGTTGCGCTCATAGAAGGATTATAAACGAAAGTCTCTGCTTAGGGGCTACTCAAGTTGAAGTAATTATAAACAGCTTGTGTTAACTCAACAAAAAGCGGATTGACTTCACCCCAAATCCCCTGCACGGGGTGATATGTGTAAATGGCGATCACAAAGTTGCCGCCGGGCGTATAAACGATGCCGACATCACTAATATCGTGGACAACGCCGAAGCGATCAGGGATAAACCCGTGCTTATGGGCGATCTTTGTTCCATCAGGAAGACCGGCTTGGAGTAGCGAACCAAATTTATCCTGCTCCATAAAATCAAGCATGAGCTGGCAATCGGCCTGATTGATTTGACTCGGGAAAGCTGCGATCAGCGCGCCGCCACCTGTTTCAGCACATTGATAAATATCAGTGAGCAGGATGCCCATCTCGGAGACGGTGGTCTGGTTATAATCATCTGGATTGGTGTATACATCTGTGCGTTGATTGGACGCGGTCGTGTAGCGCGCCAGAAGTGGACAGGGGTTTGCCGAATTACAAAAGAATCCAGCCATGAACGTGCTCTCCAGCCCGATAGCTTGCATATCTTCCGTGACGAAAAGCGGACCCCGAAAAGGATCAATTTGCGACATAAGAATATCTGCGGCGGCATTATCCGATTGTTGGAAGACATCTTCCATATACCCACTGGTTTTTGCATTGGGTGTGCCAAGTCGTAAAATATTCGAGATCATGATCGGTATTTTGATCGTGCTGGACGCGGTAAAGGGGACATCCGGCTCAATGGTTAGTTCTTCGCCATTGTCGAGTGCAAAATGAATTTCTTGTGCGTTTTGCAGATCAGCGAGGTAAAAGCCGATCACGCCATCGTAACCGTTAATTTCGATGATCTGCTTGAGCAGGATTTCGAGATTCTCGAGCGTAGGGCGGGTAGGTGCCGTTTGCTCGTAAGAGAGAACGACAATGCGATTGCTTGGCGAGCGTAGGGCATCTTCGATCAGGGTCAGGGCGCGGTTCACGTCCAATTCCTGCCCGGGTTCGCCAGCTACGTAGATGACGCTGCCGGGGATTGGCTGGGCAGCGGTAGCAGGTCTATCGTAGCGGGTAGCGATTTCGGTCTCGAGATAGGCAAGAAGCTGCTCATCGACGAGAGTCGCTCGAAGGGGAATAGCAGATGCGGGGCGCGGGCGATTCCAGAGGCTGTCCCAAAATCCACCCCAAAAGGATGAGGTGGTACGTGACAGATCGGCTGCTGCGAGCATACTTTCGATATTCACGCTAAAGCCGATCACTGAAGGTAAGATGTGGATGACCTCACCAGCATATTGCACTTCTATCGGTTGCGAGTACACTTGTAGTACACGTTCAGACGCGATCTGGGCATCTACGCCACCTACGGCAACGCCCGCGATGGTCATGCCTGCGGGGTAGCTGTTACGCTCACGGCTATAGCTGACCAACTGGAACATGGTCAGAACAACAGCGGCGACAACCAGGAGCAGGGAAATAAGACGAAAGAATAAAAAGGATGTGTTACGGGTTCTCACAGAGCCTCCGAGAGAGAGATTTGCATCTCTTTTTTTAGCTAAAATTAGTGACTTAAGTCACCCGCAGAGTATAACACGCTCCGCTTAGACAGTTGCTAGAATAAAAAGTAGTTTGATTTGTATATCTACTATTTTTCAAGGAGAAAAAATGCTCCGTTCTTTTCTGATCTATCTTTCGCAAGCAGGGTGGGCACAACGTATGGTAACAAGCTGGTCTTTTGCCTGGAATGTTGCCTCACGCTTTATCGCCGGGGAAAGCACCGCCGAGGCAATAGGGGTTGTCCGCCAACTTAATGAAAAAGGGATCAACGCTACGCTCGATCATCTGGGAGAGCATACATCTACCGCTGAAGAAGCCGCGCAATCTACCGAAGAGATTTTGGCGATCCTGGATGCGATTGAAGAAGCAGGCGTTCGCGCAGGCATTTCGATCAAATTGACGCAGATCGGTATGGGGCTTGATTCTACAATTTGCCGCGAAAATCTGCGACGTATCCTGGAGCGTGCGAAGGAGTATAAGAACTTCGTCCGCATTGATATTGAAGATACACCTTATACCGATATGACGATAGCCGCTTATTACGAAATGCTCGAAGCCGGCATTTCGCCCAAAAACGTTGGCATGGCTGTGCAATCTTATCTTTATCGTGCCGAAGCCGACACGCGCAAAATGCTCGAAGACGGCACGCGTTTTCGCCTTATAAAGGGCGCATATAAAGAGCCACCTGACAAGGCTTATCCTAAAAAAGCCGATGTGGATGCCAATTTTGATCTACTTACAAAAATATTGATGGATGCCGCTCTCGAACAAGGTTCGCCCAAAGTGAGTAAAGACGGGCGTATACCACCCATCCCTGCAATTGCTACGCAGGACGATAAACGCGTCGAGTTCGCAAAGCAATATGCGCAGAAAATCGAGTTAGCCAAAGAAGCTTTTGAGTTCCAAATGTTGCACGGTATCCGTCGCGATCTGCAAGAACAGCTTTCTGCCGAGGGCTATCAGGTGCGTATCTACGTTCCATTTGGCTCGCAGTGGTATCCCTACTTCATGCGCCGCCTTGCTGAGCGTCCTGCGAATTTGTGGTTCTTTATGTCGAACTTTTTTAAGCGCTAATACTTTTCTCAGAGAATGATAAACTTGCGTGCGGAGGAAACTCCGCACTCTTAATTTAAGATTACCTAAAAGAAATTACCTAAAATCATTACAAAATATGCAACACAGAATACTGTTATGAATACAAAAATATTCCCCCTTGCCATTATCACTGGAGCCGCGCTTCGTCTGGGGCGTGCCTTTGCGTTCACCCTCGCCAAGCAGGGCTACGCCATTTTGCTCCATTACAACCGCTCACGGGATGCAGCGGAATCTACGGCACAAGAGTTGCGCTTGCTAGGCGTGCCAGTCTTTTTAGCCCAGGCAGATCTAACCGATGCGCTCGCGGCTCAAGGCTTGTTCAGCGTGGTGGACGAATCTGCCCATCCCTTAAAAGTGCTCATTAACTCCGCAGCGACGATGCAGCGTGACGATGCCCGCACATTATCGATATCCGATTGGGATTTGGCGATGACGCTCAATTTGCGTGCCCCGTTCATTCTGGCGCAGCAAGCCTATCATCGCATGAGCGAATCGGGCGGCGGGCTGATCGTCAATATTACTGATATTGCCGCAGAAAAAGCATGGAAAGGTTTCCCCGCTTATACAGTTAGCGAGGCCGCGCTTCAATCCCTCACACGAGTTCTCGCTCGGCGTTTTGCGCCAACAGTGCGTGTTAATGCGATTGCCCCCGGGCTAGTTCTGCAAGCGAAAGATTTTCCATCAGATGAATGGGATCGGCTTGTCAAACGTTTGCCGCTTGAACGCACTGCTCAAATGGATGAGCTTGCTGCCGCGCTCGAGTTTTTGCTCAAAAACGAGTATATTACAGGGCAGACCATCACCGTAGATGGTGGATACTCGTTGATTTAGTTTCACCACGAAAGCACAAAATTCACAAAGAAAGCCTTTGTGAATACTAAGAAAAAATCTGAGTTCTTTGTGTCTCTGTGGTGCATTTATTGGAGAATTACATGCCAAAATCCCCGGAATTTCTCGCGAAACGCCTCCGTGCTGAAGGCGAAAAGATGACCGCATTCTTCACCGGTTTAGACGCTGCCGACTGGACAAAAACCGTCTACACCGAAGGCGGCACGTGGACGATCCGCAGCGTTCTCGCTCATTTTGTCACAGCCGAGCAGGCTTTTCTGAAGCTCTTCCCTAGCATCATTGGTGGCGGTGAAGGCGTATCAAAAGATTTTGATCTTGATCGCTATAACGCGCGCCAACAAGAGAAGGCGCAAGACCTTTCACCGCAAGAGTTGCTGGAGAAATTTCAGGATGTACGCGCAAAGATGGCAGCGTGGACAGAAACCCTCAGCGCAGAAGATTTAGCCAAAGAAGGGCGTCATCCCTATTTAGGCGAGAATACAGTCGAAGAGATGATTATGCTGGTCTATCGGCATAACCAAATTCATTATCGAGATATGCGTAAAAGCTAGTTTGCTAATCACCATAAATTGTCACTTTGTCGCCAATAAAAAAATATGAAAAGAATAAAACACCTCCTCACCTTTTCCAACCCTCTCCTGCTCACCCTCGCCGCGCTGACCTACACCCTCGGCACAGGCATCGCGCGTTATCTTGGACGTGCCGACCATCCCCTTCTCTTTGGACTGGGGTTTGGCTGGGTGATGCTCACCTTGCTCGCGATGAATTTGCTCACCGTCTACTTCCGGCCGCCTAATGAGCCGCTCATCGTCGAAGAAACGATCAAGGAACGCGATTGGTTGCGCGCGGCAGCTTTTCAACTTTCCCTCGCTGCGCTCGGCGTGGTTGCCATGCTAACGGTTTTCCTTTTCCTGAACAGCATTGCACCCTCCGCGCTTCTCTTCGCCATACTTATCATCCTCGCAGCCCTCGCCTATGCCCTCCCGCCCTTGCGTCTTGTCTACAGCGGTTTTGGCGAATTTACTCTCGCCATGCTTTTTGCCCTCTTTATCCCTGCTTTTTCGCTAACCCTGCAAATGGGCACTGTCCATCGTTTGCTTGGCGCGGTCACGTTCCCGCTTACCGCGCTCACCTTTGCAACCTTTCTCGTTACCAATTTCCCTGATTTTTCCGAAGATAGCAAATACGAACGCCTCACTTTGCTCATTCGCATCAGTTGGCAACGGGCGGTGCCTCTTCATCATATTCTCGTTCTCAGCGCTTACTTCCTCTTTGCCGGCATGCCTCTGCTCGGCTTCCCGTGGGCGCTTATCGCCCCTGTTTTCCTCATTATGCCCTTTGCTCTCTTTCAAATCTTTTGGCTGCAAAAAATTTCTCAGGGCGCCCCTCCAAATTGGAAATTCCTCACCGTGCTCAGCCTTTCTGTATTAGGATTGACTACTTACATACTGACCATCACCTTCTGGATGCGCTAACCTAAAAACTATGCCTGAATTTCTAACCCTCCTTCCCCCAAAAGAATCATTGGATAAATTACTGCGGAACCTTCCCGATCCCCAACTTGCTACCGAGACAATAAATACCGCTTCGGCATTAGGCAGGATCATAGCAACTGACCTCCGTGCCCCACACGCTTTACCAGAATTTTCACGCTCCACGGTAGATGGATTCGCTGTCAAAGCCGCCGACACCTATGGTGCATCTGACTCGCTGCCTGCCTATCTAAATCTTATTGGTGAATGCCCGATGGGCGCCACGCCCGACCTTGAAATTATCCCTACGACGACAGCCATCATCCACACCGGCGGGATGCTGCCCAAAGGCGCGGACGCGGTCGTTATGCTCGAATATACGCAGACGGTGGACAACGAAATCGAAATCCTCCGCGCTGTTGCGGATGGGGAGAACGTGATCCGTATCGGGGAAGATGTTGCCCTGGGAGACCTTATCAAGCCCAAAGGGAGTGCGATCCGCCCCGCTGAAGTTGGCGGGTTAATGGCTTTGGGTTTCACAAATGTTGATGTGGCGGTACATCCCAAGATCGGCATCATCTCCAGCGGGGATGAAGTAGTTCATCCTGAAAAACGTCCACAACCCGGTCAAGTTCGGGACATCAACTCTTATACCTTATCTACGCTGGTCGAAAAATATGGCGGCGAGCCGGTGATCTACGGCATCGTCGCGGATAATATGGACGCAATGAAAACCGCGATTTCGCGCGCACTAAGCGAATGCGAGATGGTACTCATCACAGCGGGATCGTCCGCCAGTGCGCGCGACATGACCGCCGCCGCGATAGACGAATTGGGCGAGCCGGGCGTGTTGGTGCATGGCGTAAACACCCGCCCGGGCAAACCGACCATTTTGGGCGTTTGCGCTGGCAAAGCGGTGATCGGGCTGCCAGGGAATCCTGTTAGTGCGTTGGTGAACGGATATGTTTTTGTTGCGCCATTGGTGCGGCGTTTATTGGGTCAGGATGCTGAAGAACTACGCCCGAGCGTTTCTGCGAAACTAACAGTCAATCTCTCATCCCAAGCCGGGCGGGAGGATTGGATACCTGTCAAGCTAGTTCCTGAGCGGAGCGAAGCGCAGTCGCAGGGCGGCTTTCTTGCCGAACCCATCTTTGGCAAATCGAACTTGATTTTTACTATTGTCGGCGCGGATGGGCTGCTCAAGATTGCCCCAGATGCAACGGGTTTGAGCGCGGGTGAGATGGTAGAAGTGATTTTGGTCTAGTGATCTAGGAACGAATGTAAAAAAGATATTTTTTTTATACCAACCAAGAGGCTAACTGATGGAGAAAGAGAATATATTTGTTGGACGAGAGCAAGAATTAGTATTTCTGAATAATGCTTTTGAGAAGGCTTCTAAGGGGAATGGTAGCTTTGTATTTGTTGAGGGGGAAGCCGGAATGGGGAAAACTTTCCTCATAAAACATCTTGAAGGCTATGTTCAAGCTAATCTTAAATTCGAGCACTTGGACTTCATATATGGATATTGCTATCAGGAAAGCGGAGAAGAAAATGCATATTTCCCCTTTGTAGAAATATTAGAAACTCTTTTAAAAACTGAAACTGAAGCGAAGGAAACCGTAAACGCTGTTCTGAGCATTGTAAAGGAAGTTGGCGCAGATTGGCTTAATTTGATACCGGGTTTTGGGCCAGCAGTTAACGCAGGCATTAAGACCGTGTCGGCAATTGGGCAAATTTATGCAGATGCACCAACCTTGGACTACTCAAAAAATTTGGTGGAACAATATACGAAAATTATTTCCCGCATTGCCGCGCAATATACTCCTTTGGTTCTCGTGATAGAAGATGCGCATTGGTTAGACAGCGCTTCGAATTGGCTGCTGATGAGGCTCGCACGAGCAATATCTGATTTGCCCCTTCTCGTTATTATTTCTTACCGTTCGAGCTATGTGGCTGAAACATTCCCCTTTCACAGTACCAAGAGAGAGCTTCTTGCAAAAGATGTAGCACAAGTTGTCTCATTAACAGGGCTGGTTATTAGCGACATTCGGGCTTATTTACACAAAAGATTTAGTAGTTCATTAGATTCTAAATTTTCCAGATGGATCTATGAAATGTGTAAAGGACACCCGCTATTCCTTACTCAATATCTTAGCTTTCTTGAAAAAGACGGGATTATTCAACGCTCAGGCAATAAGGTTGTTTTGAAAGGAAGTGTTGAAAATAAACGAGGTGTTTGGAAGCTAAATGGTCAGATTTCCACTACTACAGTCCCAGTGAGCATAGAAATGCTTCTTGAACAGAGAATTTCTCAACTGCTTCAAGGCGAGAAAGAGTTGCTGAGATTGGGCTCTGTTCAGGGAATAAAATTTATGTCACTTGTGCTTGCCGAATTAACTGACAAAAAAGAAGTTGATGTGTTACAAAAAATGCACGGGATTGTAGAGCAGCACCGTATTGTTGAGTTTGTGACTGACGATAAAGAATTATTAGAGATTTCTGAAGTATATGCATTTGAACATTCTTTGATGCAGCAAGCTTTTTATAAGAAAATGAGCCCCAGAGAGCAAGTCATCTACCATGGCTTGATTGCCGAAATTCTTGAAAATATGCTCAAAGAAACTGGCTTATATAATCAAAGAGTAGTTTTGGAGATCGGGAATCATTATGATTTGGCTCATAAATTCCTTCCTGCTGCCAAATATTATTTCTCTGCAGCACAGCATTTGTTTTCTGCCGGTGCCTTGGTAGAAGCTGTAGAGATATGCGAACGAGCTTTGGTGAATATCCGTTTAGCCTCCGGGAGCAGCCGCTTGCATGGAGAGATCATTGAATTATTGCTTGTTGTTACTGAGCATCGTTGGCATTTGCCTGACCATGAGCAAAATAAGCTCCAGGTATTTAAGCTGATCGAAGAAGGGGAAAGAGTAGCCCGAGAAAATAAAGACAATAATCTTTTATCAAAAATACGTTATCTGAGTGGCATATTCACGCTGTTTTCTGTTAATTTTGCTGAAGGGGTGAAAGTTATGCAAGAAGCATTGGAATTATCAGACTACCACGATGACCCTATTAGCAGATTTATAATTATGTCGAATCTTGGCTACTGGATGAGAGCTGGGAACTTTGCGGCTGGACTTGAAATGCAACGCTCTGCATTTGCTCTCTATAAAAATGAAATAGAGCAAGAAAATGCTGAACTCTCTCCTCAAGTCAGACGGCAACTTTATATCATTCAGAGACAACTTGGTGTAGCTGAGTTTGATCAGGGCAATTTGGGGCTGGCTTTGTCACTATTAGAGCAATCTCTGAGTAGTGTTAGACAAATACAAAACGAAGATGACTTAATTCCATTATTGAATGGCTTGGCGCAAATTTACATGGCGATCGGTTTTTTCCCGGAAGCCGAAGCAGCATTGAAGGAAGCCTTGCAATTAAGCTCAGAGGATGATCCTCATACATGGAACGCCTACAACATGGCTATGCTTGGCAAGGTTTATCTAGAGTCGATGGAATTTGAGAAAGCTTACCAGATGATCTCTGAGGGATTGGAGAGAAGCAAAAAAACAATTATCACCTGGCAATTGCCGCTAATTCGTACCCTCTATGCTGAACTGCTTATCTCTCCTTTGTCGCCCTATAGGAATTTAGATGAGGCAGAGAGACAGCTACACGTCGCTTTAGATGAAGCTGCTAAATATAATCTTAATCGAAGTATTGTTGTGGCCCAGTCTTTACTTGGCTTGCTGTACTGGTATAGCGGTGATATAAAAAGCGCCTTTGAATTTAGCAATAAGGCAATAAGCCGTCTGGGAAAGTTTACCAATTTGCCTGCGATCCGCCGAGAAGAAATATATTTTGTGCATTATCAGGTTAGCAAAGCTGCTGGCGATCTCGATATTGCTTTGAAATATATAAAAATGGCTTATACAGTTTTGGAAGAAAAAGCCTTATCGCTAAGCAAACAAACCGACCGTGAAGCTTTTCTTTCCAAGGTGCCTTTAAATATAAATTTAGTCTCAGAGAGAAAGCAACTGAAAGAAGACGGGATATTTTAGTGCGATAATTGCGGAATTTGAATCCCTCTCGTCGCTGCAGTTGGGTTGCTTAAGATCGCTCCCTGCCGACAGGTTTGATCGCAGGCGAGACAGTAGTAGTGATATTGACTTGAATAAAAAGTTAGGATGGGTTCTTTATGATAAAGATGAATAAAAAAAATAAATTAAAAATGCTTGTTGCAATACTTGGGCTGGTTGTATTTGTTGTGCAAGCTTGCGTTCAATTTGCAGAGGTAGAAACAGATGTGCCCCAAGCTAGTGCAACACCGGGTGAAACCGCAGTATGGACTCCGACCGCCAGCATACCAACCACGCCGCCAACGGCAACCAAAACACCCATCTCAAATACGCCAACTGCAAGCCCGGCTCCCACGCAGGTACCCGTGCCAGTCACCTTTGCGGTTTCTGGTGGAAATCTGAACGTGCGCCGAGGTCCCAGCTTGACTTATAACTATGTCGGCGTGTTATATGACAGTGATATAGCCATTGCAATGGGACGTGATAGGGCGGGGGACTGGCTGCTGGTCCAATTACCGTCTAATCCAGATATAAGAGGATGGGTAACAACTGAGACAAAGTATTCCACCGTAGAAGGGGAGATTAAGTCTCTGCCGCTTGTGGAAGTAGAAGCAGCTGCTCCAGCCTTTATCCGTAACTGCACTAAGCATGCGGTTTTGGTGGAGCCTGTAGGTGTCCAATTACTGAGCAAATATAACAAACCCGATAACGAAGGATACTTTGATGTTCTCGTATACCAGATATACGATCTGGACGTGCCGGGAAGTGTGCGCTTAGAGGATATCAGCTTGTCGGAGGGGAAAACGGTAGATATCATCTATGATGGGAACGGGGATAAGTCGAAGTGTGAGTGAGTTGTGCGCGATGAGACGGTTGATGTTATTTTGGTCTACACTGGTTCAAATTGGAGGCTCGTATGTCAGCAAAGGAAGAAAATTCTCTGGAAAGCGTAGTAACTGAATTCGTTGGTCGGATTTTCCCCTTGAGAGAGATCACGACGAAAAAAATGTTTGGTGGTTATGGTGTATTTGAAGAGGGGACAATGTTTGCATTGATCACGGCTGCTGGCGGCGTTCATTTGAAGGTGGATGATAGTAACCGGCCTCGTTTTGAAGAAGCTGGGGCAGGCAAACATGGACGTATGCCTTATTATCAGATTCCCAAGCAGATTTTTGATGACGACACTCAATTATTAGCGTGGACGCAAGAAGCGATTGCCGTCTCGAAAGCGGCCAAGAAATGAATTTCTCTTCAGGAACGATGGGTTCGAGCCAAGAGAGACAGTTGATGTTATTTTGATTTAATTTCGTTTTTAACTCTGTCCCTAGCCCTTCCCTCTCCGATTTGGGGACGAGTGTTCGTAAGGGTCAGGGTGAGGGAAGAAACGCAAAATAAAAAAACCTGCGTAAATGCGTCTGACCCGCAAAATTCGCGTTCAGACTGTCTACTGATAACTTTTCACTGATTACTACCTATGCCCCTATACCTCCACGATATACCCCTCGATAAAGCCAAAGCCGCGCTTCAATCTGCGCTCGAAGATGCCGATTTATGGCGCGTGCTGGCATCCGAAAACATCCCCCTCGACGAAAACGCCCTCGGGCGCGTGCTTGCAGAGCCAATCTGGGCGAAGAACTCATCGCCGCATTACCATGCTTCTGCGATGGACGGGTTTGCCGTTCATGCAAAAGAAACAGCGGGTGCAATGTTGACTGCGCCCCTCACGCTCCAAATTGGTGAGCAGGCGCAATATGTCGATACCGGCGATCCGCTGCCGGATGGTTTCAACGCCGTCATCATAATCGAAGAGACCGAAGCTCTCGATGCCAACGGCGAGATCACCCCTGCCATTCGTGAGCCGAAATCTATTCGCATTCGTGCGGCTGTTGCGCCGTGGAAACACGTCCGCCCGCTCGGCGAAGATATTGTTGCCACGCAGCTTGTTCTCCCCGCCGGGCATATTTTGCGCCCTGTCGATTTGGGCGCAATCGCTGCTTCGGGGCATACCGAAATTCCCGTTTCGCGCAAGCCGCGCGTTGCCATTTTGCCCACCGGCACAGAGTTGGTCGAGATCGGCAGCGAACTTAAACGCGGCGATATTCTCGAATATAATTCCCTCGTCCTCGCCGCGCAGATCAAAAAATGGGGCGGTGAAGCCACACGTTTTCCCATCACCATAGATGATTTCGATGCCATTGCCGCGCGCGTTCTCGAAGCAAGCAAAGACCACGATCTGGTTTTGCTCAACGCCGGTTCATCGGCGGGCGCGGAAGATTTTTCGGCGGGCGTGGTAGAAAAGCTCGGCACGCTGCTCGTACATGGTGTTGCTGTTCGCCCGGGGCATCCCGTAATTATTGGAATGCTTGACCGATCACTGAATACTGAATACCGAATACCGATTATCGGAATGCCCGGATACCCCGTCTCCGCAGCCTTGACAGGAGAGATTTTTGTCGAGCCGATGATCGCCAAATGGACGGGACGCACGCCAACAGAGCTTGCTACCGTTAAAGCAGAATTGACTCGAAAAACAACATCTCCCGCTGGAGACGACGACTACATCCGCATGGCCGTTGGGCGTGTCGGCGACCGAATGTTGGCTGCGCCACTCAACCGAGGGGCTGGCGTGATCTCCTCCCTCGTCCGTGCCGATGGGCTGGCAATTATGCCGCGCGGCACACAAGGCGCAGAAGCTGGTGACAGCGTGGATATTTATCTCTATCGTTCTCCCGCCGAATTGGAACGAACGATCTTCTGCATCGGCTCGCACGATATGACTCTCGACCTTTTGGCGCAATATCTCTCGCAGCGGGGCAGACGTTTGGTTTCATCGAATGTCGGGTCGTTGGGGGGCTTGGTTGCCTTGAAGCGTGGAGAAGCGCATCTTGCCGGGTCACATTTGCTTGATCCCGAAACCGGAGTTTATAATGATGCGTATATCCAAAAATACTTAACGGGAATTCCTGTCCAGCAGGTGATGCTCGTTAATCGGGAGCAAGGTCTTCTTCTCCCGCGAGCGAATCCGAAAAATGTCAAAGGTCTGGATGATCTCACTCGTGCGGATATCGCCTTTGTAAACCGCCAACGCGGCGCCGGGACGCGCGTCCTCCTTGATTATGAATTGGGGAAATTGGGCATTGCAGCGGAGCAGGTGGCTGGTTATAAAAACGAAGAGTTCACGCATTTGGGTGTAGCAGCAGCTATCGCTTCCGGGCGCGCCGATTGCGGGCTTGGTATTGCCGCAGCCGCCCAAGCCCTCGAACTCGATTTTCTTCCGCTCTTTCACGAACGCTATGAGTTGATCGTGCCGCAGGTCTATTTTGACGATCCTTTGCTCGCGCCACTTCTCGAAGTTTTGCAGACCGTTGAGTTTCAGAAAGCTGTTAATCAGATGCCTGGTTACGATAGCAGCGAGATGGGGCAGGTTTCTTCGTAGCGCTTGAGCCATGTCATTTATTTGGTGCACTTGGGTTATAATCTTCCCGTTATTGATGGTTGAGTAGTTGATGCTTGTCGATACATCGAAATAAAATCGAGCCTCTATTAAATAAAAAAGGCTCAACGTGAATTAGCGTGATGAGAATGAGCATATCCGTGTTGAGCCAGGACT
>JABGQU010000070.1 GCA_018648605.1 Anaerolineae bacterium
CCGCAAATGAACTTGCTCTCGTTGCCCCACCAGCGGATTCGACCCTGATCGAACCCATCCTGACCGAGGGGCGTTGGCTGATGCCAGGTGACGAAAATGCCATTGTTATCGGCAACCACCTGCTCAGTGTGCGCCCCGATTTGAAGGTCGGTGATACGATCAAACTGAATATCCTCGACCGAGATTTAGAGTGGAAAATCGTAGGCATCTATAATATCCCTGGCAATGTTGTCCCGCCTTTGGTCTATGTAAATTACGATTATTTGAGCCGCGCGCTCAACGCAACAGGTGATGTTTACTCACTGCGTGTGATCACCAGTGAAAGAGATGAAGCAAAAGTTGCTGCCATTGGCACCCAATTGCAAACTTTGCTGGATGAAAAGCAGATCCAGGTCAGTAATATCGAGCTGGCGGCAGAATGGCGACTTGCCCAAACCCAACAAACTGATGTTTTGGTCTACTTTATGCTCGTGATGGCTATTTTGACGGCGGTGGTCGGTGGCTTGGGGCTGATGAGCACGATGAGCATCAATACTCTCGAGCGGACTCGTGAGATCGGCGTGATGCGTGCCATTGGTGCCTCAAATTTTGACATCCAGAAAATCGTTTTGGTCGAAGGGCTATTCATCGGCATACTCAGCTGGGCGGGCGGGATTTTCCTCTCTGCCCCGATCACCTCTGCGCTGGTATACGGCGTGGGCGTGGCGATCTTCAAATCCCCGCTGAAATTCACCTTCGGCGTGCAGGGAATTATGATTTGGCTTGCGATTACGCTGGTTTTGGCGGTACTGGCGAGTGCTATTCCCGCACGGCGGGCTTCGAGATTGACGGTGAGAGATACGCTGGCTTATGAGTAGATTTTAGACCGTAAACGGTGGACGGTTGACCGTAGATAGAAAAAAAGAGCGAGTTTTTCAAAAAACTCGTTCTCTCTGCTTTTTAATTCGTACTATTCGCAAAATTCGCCCATTCGTAATAACAAATCTTCTGCAACAACTCCTCCTCTCCGAAAAAACTGCTAAAAACTTGAAATTTCTCTCTTTTCTGCCATAATGAGTTGTGTAAAGAAAATCACCATAACGGGAGAATATCATGACCAAGCGAAAATACATCTTTAGTGTAATTTCTATTCTATTGGTTTTACTGGCTTTTTCAACAATAGCCCTCGCGCAGGAGGGGGGATTTAGCGAGAACTTTGACAATGTTGATCTATCTGGTTGGGAACTTTCTCCCGGCGCAGAAGTTCTGGATGGAAATTTGCATATCCCCCCAGAGAATTTTGTCGGCGTTCCAGGGATTTGGGGAAATATGGAGATTCATATCTTTGTTCGGCGCACCGCAGAGGGAGATTTTGCCCTTAGCTACGGTTCAAATGAGAATGGTTCTTATCATCTTGTGAGCGGAATGGGCAGAATTGGTTTGCAGTATGAGAGTATGGGGCAGCTTAATGATCTGATGGCGGTAGATGTGGAGCCTATCCCGGCTGGGGAGTGGTTTGAAATCTCGGTGCAGATTGTTGGGATGGAACATCACGTTTTGCTCAACGGGAATCCGGTTTTGGTGGAGGAAGGGTCTGCTGAGGCAATCGGCGGGATTTCTTTCGAGACTTTTGCCGAAACAGGAATAGAGATTGACAGCGTAGAAATTATCGGGGAGGGAGGGGGGCAGGAAGATGTTGAACCCCAAGCACCAAGCCAATCGGAGGCAACCCAGCCGGAAACAGGGGCGGACGGCGGTCTTTCATCCCAAAAATGGGTTTTTACAGGTGGTCCCAGCGGCGGGTTGGGATACGATATCCGCATGGATCCCGAAAATCTTGACATTTTATATGTGACGGATGCGTGGGCGGGCGCGTTTAAGAGCGTGGATGGCGGGGAAAATTGGAAGCCAATTAATAATGGCATCACGGCGCGGGTAGGGACTTCGGGAGACGGCATTCCCGTTTTTAGCTTGACGATTGATCCGAATAATTCGAGCAGGCTGTGGGCGGGGACGCAATTTGGCGGCGGAGTGTATCGAAGCGATGACGCGGGCGAGAGTTGGCAGGGGATGAGCAATGGGATTTTGGAACGCTCTCTAACCATTCGCGGATTTACCGTTGAGCCGGAGAATTCGAATGTGGTTTATTTGGCAGGGGAAGTGTCTAGCTGGGAGTGGAACGGCACGCCGCTGGACGGAATCGGTTTCGATTTGACCAAAGGGGTGATTTATAAAAGCACAGACGCGGGTGGGAGTTGGACGCGCATCTGGTATGGTGATAATTTGGCGCGCTATATCTGGGTGCATCCCGAAGACCATAATCGGCTTTACGCTTCAACGGGGATTTTCGACCGAGAAGCGGCAAATAGCAACCCCGCTGCGCTGGAAATGGGTGGCGTGGGCATTTTGCGTAGCAGGGATGGCGGCGCAACTTGGGAAGTCTTGGAAGTAGAAAATGGCATTTTGGCGGAAGATCTTTTTTTTGGCAGTTTATCTATGCACCCCCAAAACCCCGACATTTTATTGGGCGCATCGGGGAGCGATGCCTATATTTGGGCGTTAAATAAAGATATTGGCGCAATTTACCGCACTAAAAACGGAGGCGATTCTTGGGAGCGCATTTTGGATTTGCCCAATGCCAGTGCGGTCGAAATTTGTGAAAGCAATCCTGATGTGATTTACGCGGCATCCGTGAGCGGATTTTATCGCAGTGATGATGGCGGCGATAGTTGGCAACGTCAGGGCGGTACGGGCGATTTGGGGCAAACGGGCGTGGCATTATGGGGTCCACCTGATATTGTGGCGGGCTTCCCCATTGATATGCAATGCGATTTGAAAAACCCCAAGCGTATTTTCGTCAATAATTATGGCGGCGGCAACTTCCTCAGCGAAGATGGCGGAGCAACTTGGGTAGATGCCAGCAAAGGCTATACCGGCGCGGCTATGCACCAAATTATTGTGGCAAAAGATAATCCCGCGCTGATTTATGCCAGTGCCAGAAGCGGCGTTTTTAGCAGCATCGATGGCGGCGAAAATTGGCAAGGCATGGCACGTGGCGTAGCGCGGGCGATGGAAGCCTATGCCATTGCCGTCAATCCTGAAGATTCGGCGTACCTTGTCACCGTGATTGGCGATGCCGGTCCTTTGCCAAAAATTTCTTATGATGGCGGAAAAACTTGGAAAGAAGCAAAGCCAGAATTAGGCGAACACGGTTTTTATGAGTGGGGCATTATGAAAAAAATGGCGTTTTCCCCCATGCAATCTGGGCGCATAATCGGTATCCAGGCAGAAACAGAATGTCCCTCAATGGTCGGTTGCGCCGAAGGGCATGGCGTAATTTACTCCAGCGATGGCGGCGAAAACTGGCATCGTTCCGGTCTCACCGAAGGCATGGCAACCGAACTCACCTTCGCCCCCGATGGCACGGCTTATGTCTCCATTTACCCCGGCGATCTCTATCGCTCTACAGATGGGGGACAGAATTGGGAAATGGTAGCGCAAAATATCACATCCGGCATTGAGGTCAGCGACCCCGATATGGGCACCCCCATCCTCATCGCCCTCGCGGTAGATGCCCAAAATCCCCAAAAACTTTATGCAGGGTTTACACGCGGTGGTGTGATGCTTAGCGAAGATGGTGGCGCAACTTGGCAGGCATCTTCATCGGGAATGCCGCCCGAAACCTCCATTTTTGACTTCGCAGTGGATGGCGCGCATCCCAACACGATTTATGCCGCCTCAAACGATTCTGGCGTTTTCCAATCATCGGATGGTGGGCAGACTTGGCAGACAATCAACGATGGATTGCTCATTCGCGCCGGTGTCAGTTTAGCTTTATCGGATGATGGGACTGTCCTCTACCTCGCCACCACCGGCGGAGGTGTTTTTCGGCTGGGGACTCCCTCATCATCATCTACGGAACAAACGCAACCTGAGCTTGATACTGCCCCCCAAACATCGCCTGAAGATGAGCAACCTCCCGCCCTCCCCTGTCTCGGTGGGCTTGCGCCTGTTGGCTTGGTTGGGGTGCTTTGGGCGTGGCGGAGGAGAAGTAATTATATTTTTTGAACACGGATAAAAACCTTTGTTTTTTGTTTTGTTTGTAGTTTTAAGTATTTCTCCGTGAAATCCGTAAACTCCGTGTTCAAAAAAAGGAGTCCCCCATGTCCCCCCTCAAACACATATCCCTCCTCTGCATCTTTTTCTTGCTCACATCTTGCACAGCCACCAACTCCATCACCGGGCAGGTGCTGGTCGAAGGCAACCCGGTTGAAAATGCGGTCGTTCGCGTCCAATCTACCAAAAATCACACGCGCACAGATGCAAATGGCAAATTTACGCTCAGGGGCATAGAATCCGAAAATCCCGTAAATATCACTGCTTGGGCTGAGGGGTATTTCATTGGTGTCGCGCAAGATGTCACGGACAATGCTGAAATTCATCTCGAAGCGCACTCCACCGAAGATAACCCAAATTACGAGTGGGTGAGCGCGTTTGCTACAGAGAGGCAGGATAATTGCCAAAAATGCCACACTGACCCCGCAGACGAGAGCCTGCAACTTTTCAACGAGTGGCGCGACGACACCCACGCAAAATCTGCCGCAAACTCGCGCTTTATCAGCATGTATAATGGCACCGATTTGGCGGGCAATCAATCGCCACCCACCACCTACGGGCAAAGCACTGATTACGGTAGATTTCCCCTGCGCCCCGACCCCGAAAAACCCTATTATGGTCCCGGCTATAAATTGGATTTCCCCGAAACGGACGGAAATTGCGCCGCCTGTCACACTCCCGCCGCTTCGGTAAATGCACCTTATGGGATTGACCCAACAACTGTGACCGGCGTAGCAACCGAGGGCGTAACCTGCGATTTCTGCCACAAAATTTGGGATGTGCGCCTTGACCCTGTATCCGGCTTGCCGCTTGCGAATATGCCGGGTGTGCTCTCGTATACAATTTTGCGCCCCCCAGACGGACACCAATTCTTCGCCGGTCCCTTAGACGATGTCGCCCCTGGCGAAGATACTTACTCTCCTTTGCAGCAGCAAAGCCAATTTTGCGCCCCCTGCCATTTCGGCGTTTTTTGGGATACGGTTATCTACAATTCTTTTGGTGAGTGGCTGGAGAGTCCCTACAGCGATCCGGAAACTGGGCAAACTTGCCAAGATTGTCACATGCCTCCCCGTGGCGCAACGCAATTTGCCATAACCGAAGCAGGTGGTCTAGAGCGAGACCCCGCGACCATTTTCAGCCACAAAATGCCCGGCGCAGCGGATGCGGAACTCCTGCAAAATGCCCTCACAATGAACGTAAACGCCCACCAAGCGGAGGGCAAGGTCGTCGTCGAAGTTGAACTCATCAACGACAAAACGGGACACCACATCCCCACAGATTCACCCTTGCGACAACTCATCTTGCTCGTACAAGTCACGGATGAAAATGGAGAAAATTTAGAGCAAATCGAAGGCTCTGTTATTCCAAAATGGGGTGGAATTGGCAACCCAAACGAAGGCTATTACGCCGGTCTGCCCGGCAATGGACATGCAAAAATCCTGATGGAATTATGGACGGAAATATCCCCCACAGGAGCCTACTGGAATCCCACCCACATCCTCAGTGATAATCGTATCCCCGCGATGGAGAGTGATACAACAACTTATATCTTCCAGACTTCCGAAAATTTAGAAACTTCGGAAGTCTCCGTAGAAGTAAAACTACTCTTCCGCCGCGCCTTCATCGAGTTGATGGCACAGAAGGGTTGGGATGATGCGGATATTTTGATGGAGGAGGAAATAATCGAGTTGCCGTAAACAAAAAAGGGTCCGAGTTTTTGAAAAATTCGGACCCTTTGCTTTTAAATTCGTGTCATTCGCAAAATTCGCCCCATTCGTGATTAACAACTCTTTGGTAATAACTCCCTTGCAAGCAAATCAACTACCCGCGATCATGCTGGTATACCAAAGAGAAGAAACTGATTGCAGAAACTGGACGTGGATACTTATTCTTCATTTTTCACAAGTTCCATAGCTGCTTTTCCTGTCAGATGCTCAATCTTGATTTCTACCAGGCATACCGTGCCTAAATCGCTTTCAATTTCTTGCTGTCCTTCTTCAATATAGTCAGGGGAATATTTTTCTACTAAACTTTCAAGAGCAAATATTTTCTCGCTATCTTTCGTTAAAAATCTTGCTCTACCAAAAACAATTACGCTACGGTAAAGAGTGTTAAAAGTTTTTTGTATAACTTCATCTTTTTCTATAATGCAAAAACTTACCTTGTCATTTTTTTCTATGCCGTCAATTTTATGTCCTTTTTTTGCGCAATGAAAAAAGAGTTTATTATCTTTATAAGCATAGCTTAAGGGGACGGTATAAGGGTAATCATCATCGCCTCTTACGCCTAAAACCCCCGAAGTGCAGGTTTGCAAAATCTCAATCGTTTCTGCTTTGGATAATAATTGCTTCTTTCTTCTCATCTCTCTGAACATAATTATTCCCTATTGCTCAATTTGCATACCTGCGAGCATCTGTAATATTCGATGTCTAACAAATTCTCGGCAACAACTCCCCTGCAGGTAAATCTACAACGCGAGAGCCACCAATCGCCGTTTTCGCCACAACGCGACCCGCGTGCGCATCCACCACGCGCCCAATAATTGCTGCATCTTTGCCATATTCATTAGCCTGCATCACAGAAAGCACTTCATCTGCAACATCGGGGGCGACAATGGCGACCAACTTTCCTTCGTTGGCGATATAGAAGGGGTCGAGTCCCAGCATTTCACAGGCCGCGTTGACGGCTGGGTTTACCGGCACTTTCATCTCTTCAAATTCGATTCCCACTTTGGAAACATCTGCCAATTCATTTAGGACGGCTGAAAGTCCCCCGCGGGTTGCATCACGCAAACAATGGATTTCTTTTGTGACTTCGAGCATTTCTGCGATCATTCCGTACAGGGGGGCGGTATCGCTGACAATCTGGCTCTCGAATTCCAGCCCTTCACGTTTCGACATGATCGCCATGCCATGATCGCCCATGGTGCCGCTGACAATAATCACATCATCGGGGCGGGCGTTTTTGGCGGCAATATCTATGCTTTCGGGAATCATCCCAAAGCCAGATGTATTGATAAAAATCCCATCTCCGTGACCTTTGTTGACCACTTTTGTATCCCCTGTCACGATTTGTACACCCGCTTTTTGCGCCGCGCGCGCCATTGAAGTCACCACCGCGCCCAGTGTCTCCATCTCTAAGCCTTCTTCGAGAATGAATCCCACCGAAAGGTAGCGTGGCTTTGCGCCGCTCATGGCGATATCGTTCACGGTGCCGTTTACCGCCAAATCACCAATATCGCCGCCGGGGAAGATGATCGGGCTAACGACAAATGAATCGGTTGAAAATGCCAGGCATCCACCCGCGTTTAACGCACCGATGTCTAAGGTTGTCGAGTCGCCCATTTGCGCAAGCAAGTCGTTATGCAAGAGCGGTGCGAAAAGATGTCCAATTAAATCGTTCATCATCTTGCCGCCCGCGCCGTGCCCCATCACAATTCGCGGGTAATTTTTTAGCGGGATGGGGCAAGTCCATCCATCAAAAGTAGTATCCATAGCCCAATTGTACCTTGATTTTATACATCAAATTCTATAAGATTAGAGCATGAAAAACATCATCGCGCTGCTCACTTTATTTTTAGTAGCTTGTTCTGGGGATGTGGAACCGCAAACGCCCGCGCCCGAACTTGCCTCTGTTGAAGAATCATCGTCCGCGACTGAATCACCTCCCATTATGGGTTCATCTACCCTTGATAAGTTTTCGTTATGGATGGGCGAGACACAACTACGCGGCGCGAATACTTGGCAGAGAATCGTCGTTCCCAAATATGATGGCGATCAATTTCTCGGCGATGAATATATAGGTCCACCCTATACCCAGGCTGATTTTGATGCGCTGGCAGAGCTGGGTGCAAATTACGTCAATCTTTCACATCCCGGCGTTTATACCGAGAGATTGCCTTATCTTTTGGATGAAAAAGTTGTTGAGAATTTAGACAAAATGATAGGGATGGCGACCCAAGCAGATATGTTCGTCGTCATCACCTTTCGCACGGGGCCGGGACGCAACGACTTCACCTTCTACCGCGACGATGATTGGTTTGCCGACGAAGACCTGATCGAAAATCTGTGGAGCGACGAAGATGCCCAAGCCGCATGGGTAGAGATGTGGCAATATACCGCTGAGCGTTATAAAGATAATCCCGTTGTAGTGGGCTATGATTTGATCTGTGAGCCAAACGCCAACGAAATTTTAGACGAATGGGATATAGACGAGTTCTACGCCAATTATGGCGGCACAGTGTACGATTGGAATGAATGGTATCCTGAGATTGTAGAAGCCATTCGCGAAGTGGACGCAGAAACACCCATCTTGGTCGGCGGGGAGGGCTATAGCGTGCTCGATTGGCTACCTTATCTTGATAGAGTAGATGCTGAGAAAATTGTCTACACTTTCCATCAATACGCGCCCTCTATGTACACGCATCAAGAATCAGGTGGAGATAATGCGTACCCGGGTGAATTTGACCTTGATTATGATGGAGAAAATGAACCTTTTGATAAAGCCTGGCTGGTAGATTATCTCTCTCTCTCCAGTGATTTTTCTGATGAGCATGGAGTGCCAGTCGCCGTTAACGAATATGGCGTGGCGCGCTGGTCTGAGGGTGCAAGCAAATTCATGCATGCTGAAATGGGGATTTTTGAAGAACTCGGCATAAATTATGCTCTCTGGGTTTGGGATCCCGATTGGCGAGCGTGGAACGAAGGCGTCAATTTTATGACTTTTCGCTATGGCGCAGATGCAGAGAATAGCGTTGATGTAGAAAACGATTTGCAAAATACCATCACAGATTTTTGGGCAAAAAACGAAATTCGCCCATCCAGTTTTGAATGATGTTCTTGTTCTCAGATGAACCCGAAATTCATGGAGAAGATTTTTTTCTTTTTCTGCGTTCTTCCGTGTACAAATAAGGAAACCCTCATGAACACTATGCGTAAAATTTTTCGCTATCTCAACAAATACTTTATGGTTCCCGCCTTCAAAATGGGGCTGGGCCCCTTTATGGGCAATCCATTCTCTGGTTATATCATGGTCTTGAAAACCATTGGGAGAAAAAGCGGATTGACGCGCAACGCCCCTGTCAATTACGCTATTCATGATGGCAATATTTACTGTCTATCAGGATTCGGGAAGATCGCACATTGGTACAGAAACCTGAGTGCTAATCCGCAAATTGAAATGATTATGCCTTCTGGCTCAATCGCGGGAAACGCAGTCACCATCACTGAAGCGGACGAGCGATTAAGTATGATGCGCCAAGTTTTGAAAAACAGCGGATTCGCCAGCTTTATGTCGGGGATCAATCCCTTCACCATCTCAGATGAAGATTTAATAGAAAAAGGCAAAGAGATGGTCGTCATTCGCATCACACCAAACGGGTTTTTTGCTGGGTCAGCAGACCCTGGTGGTTGGTTGTGGGTGTGGTTAACGGTGGGAACAGTAATTGCACTTTTGCTTATTTTTTTTATATAAGAGTTCAAGGAAACTTGAAGGAAAAATCTTTTTAGTTCTCTTCGCGAATCTTCGTATCAGATTTTTTCAATTCTATATTTAGAAAGGAGACCCGCATGAAAAACGCAATAAAACTCACCCTCATTATCATCCTCGTTGCCTCCCTTCTCATTGCCGCCGCACCGCGCCAAACACCAGAACAGCCTGTTAAGCTCATTTTCATTCACCACTCCACTGGCGAGAATTGGCTCACCGATGGCTACGGCGATCTCGGCCGCACGCTCGGCGAAAACAACTATTTTGTTAGCGACACCAACTATGGCTGGGGACCCATCGGTATCGGCGATCGCACCGACATCCCCAATTGGATAGAATGGTTTGCCAGCGATGAAACGCCAACCTATATGAACGCGCTCTTTAATGAAGGTGGGCAAAATTCATCCTATACGCGTTCCCTCTTCGATCCTGGCGGTGAAAACGAGATTATTATGTTCAAGTCTTGTTTTCCCAATTCCGATCTTTACGGGAATCCCAACGACCCGCCCGGTGATTACGAAGATATTACTGTTTCCGGCGCAAAATACGTCTACAATACCATTCTGCAATATTTTGCCACTCGCCCCGATAAACTCTTCATCGCCATCACGGCACCACCTCTCTCCGATTCCACCAATGCTGTAAACGCCCGCGCCTTCAATAATTGGCTTGTCAACGATTGGCTGGCAGGCTATGAAGGAAGTAATGTGGTTGTTTTTGATTTTTATGACGTGCTGACCGGTCCCAGCGGCGGCGATACGCTCTACTATCCCTCCGACGATGATCACCCCTCAGCAGAGGGGAGTCGGGTTGCGGCAGAGGCATTTGTCCCTCAGCTAAACGATGCTTACAATTGGTGGCAAGCTGGGGACACCTCCGCACCGCCCGTGAGTGAACCTGATCCCGCCGAAGAAACAGAATCTCCGCCCGAACCTTCTGCTCCGCCCCCCGCATCCACCTCCAGCTTAATTGATAATTTTGAAGGTGGAAATCCCGCAAATACCTACGGATGGGAAGCCTACAAAGAGGATACGGGTAATAATCAGATTTTCTGCACGCCCAGCGGCGAGATTGTGAAAAATGGGCAATCTGCGATGAAAATTGACTACGCCATTGAGCTATATTCATGGGCAACTTGTGACCTGACCTACGAAAATCTGCAAAACTGGAGTGAGAGTTCGGGGCTTTCATTTTACGTTTATGCGGCGCAAGAAAACACCTTCTTCAACGTAGATCTTTTCCTCGAAAATGAAGATTATGTCTACGAAGTTTCGCTAGACAGTCACGCAGAATGGACGCAAATTCACATCCCCTGGGCAGATTTCAAACGGGTAGAATGGGAAGAAAATGGCGGCTCGCCCTTTACAAAATCAGACCAAATCATCGGAATCGCCTTTGGTTTCAGCACCCCAGAAGGCATCGAGGAAGCCCCCAGTGGCACAATTTATATTGACGATCTCGCGCTAGGGCAAGCTAGTGCAGAATCCGCAGCTCCCAATCTCGTGTCAGAAATTGACCCTGAGCCAGAAGAAAATATCCCCAATGAAACGCCCGCAGAAGAAGAGCCAAGCAGTAACCCGCTCCCCTGCGTTGGTGGATTAGTGCTTCCGTTGGGCTTGGGTGGATTGGCGTTTTCGCAGAAAAAGAAGAAATGAAAAAACGTGATTTTTAGATTCACGCTTCACAAGAAAAGGGAAAAATGTCTATGAAAGACAAAAATGCCTATCGAAAAATTGAAGTAGGTGGCATCGTTTTATTTTTTTGCATAACCCTCCTTCTTTTGGTTATTAATCCTTCCCAGGGCGTGGATGCAGTTGAGCAAGCCCCAAGCGCAGAGCTGGATGCCTACGCCTATGCCATGCCGCATCGGGGTTGGGCACCGTTGACGGTCTACTTTAGTGCCTTTGGTAGCCAGCCGCAGCTGGGGGAAATTGCTAGCTACGAATGGGATTTGGATGGAAATGGTCTTTATGATACGGATGCCAGTACAGATGGGGGTTATGCCAGCTACACATACACAAAACCGGGGGAATATCTTGTTCCCGTGCGCGTAACCGATGACACGGGGCGTTCATCCACCGCGCAAACGATGGTCACGGTGAAGCACCCTTCCTCGAGCAGTGTAGATTATTGGACGGTCTTTGATGATTCGCAGGTGCGAAAAGTGGAGTTGCAAATCACTCAAGCAAATTGGAATGCGATGTGGGAGCAGCCCGAATCGAAAACCCGTGTTGAAGCGGATGTCATCCTTTTCGGTGATTTGGTCGAATCAGTGGCTGTCAGCATGAAGGGCAATGGTTCTTTGGGTGGTTCTGGTGAAAAGAAATCGTGGAAGATCGACACCGATTATTTCATTGCCGAGCAGGAATATAAGAATTTGAAGCAGTTTCTTTTCCATAATAATTTTATGGATGCTTCGATGTTGCGGGAGAAGATGGGCTACGAGATGAGCACTTTTGCGGGCGTTCCTGCCGGGCACACGGCCTATGTCGAGTTTTGGATCGATATTGAGGATGATGAAAATCCATCTGAGTATTGGGGTGTGTATACGATGGTCGAGCGACCTGATTCTAAATATGTGCGCAATCGCTTCGGGGATGATAACGGGATTGGCAACCTCTACAAGGCAGATGCATGGTTCGAGCAGGGGGCTGCCGACCTAGCCTATTACGGGGATGATATTGAAGATTATCCAAAACCTCGGGGAGATGTCGCATACGGTCTTCGAACCAATAAAGATGAAGCTGATTACAGCGATATCATCCAACTATGCTATGTGATCGACGGCGTCCAATATGAATCCGAATCTGCTTTTACGCAGGCTTTGGAGCAAGTCTTGAACGTGGATGGTTATCTGCGCTATACGGCAGTCCTGATGACACATCAAAATTTGGATACTTATCAATATACGGGCAATAACTATTTTATTTATAACGACCTGACAACGGGTAAATTTGAGTTTGTGGCGTGGGATTTGAACAGCGCGTGGATGGGCAATCCTGAATTTCCGCTATATGGCGAGAAATGTTGTCAAGGACCGGTGCAGTGGGCACCGCTCTATACGAAGGTTTTTCAGGTCGCGCGTTATCGTCAGGACTATGCCGCTTATGTAGACTTACTAACTCGCTATTGGTTTAGCGATAATTATTTTCCCGTACGGGCGGCGTATTGGCAGGAGATGGTTTCGCCTTATTTAGCTGCTGATATAGCCTATGTTGGCGAATCGGCACTTTACTCGCTGGAGCAATTTACGAGCGAGCGTAATCAGTTGGTGATGCTAACCAGTCAGCGCAGCCAGTATTTGCAATCGTTGATTTCTTCGGGGCAGTGGAGAACGATCATCCCTGAGCCGAATGTGGATTTGAATACGGAGGGGAATGTCAATGAAATGCACTAAACAGGAATTAGATATCGGGAGAAGAACATGAAAACAAAAAACAGAAGATTTTTCTTCACGACCGTACTTGTCTTACTCTTCATCTTGCCGACCATTGTGCTTGCACAGGGCAATGGCTTCACGGAAAGTTTTGACGATGCTACTTTGATGGAATGGGAAGCCCCCGGTGCCACAGTTGAAGAAGGGGTGCTCAAGATCGCTGATGGCGGCTTTGCCCTCCATTTTGGCGATTGGTTTGAGATCACGCTGACGCTTAAATTCAGATTTTCCGGTGAAGGGGAAGGGGTTGTCAATTACTATTTCCGTGACGAGGGACGTTATGGGGTGGTTTTTAGCGAAAATATGCTTTTCCTTGAAAAAGAGACCCCACAGGGAATGGAAACTTTGGGTGATGCTAAGGCTGCCACGCTTCAGCCTGACACATGGAATGATCTCAAAATTATCGTTAGTAATGGTCAGCATCAAATCTATCTAAATGATGAATTACAGGTCACCATCACAGACTCAAACCCGCTCGAAACGGGCGCAGTCATGTTCAACTCTCGTGGGCTGACGCTTGAATTTGACGACCTGAGCGTGCAAGGCACACCTAGTCATGGCGCTATGCTCGAAGGCGAGCCTCCGCCCGAAGGGGAAGAGGCGCTACCAGAAGATGAAGCCCCGCCCATGATCGATGGTGTGCCAGAAGTTGGTAAAACGAATGCTCCAACCACTGACACAACCCAACCCACAAACACCTCCCAAACAAAGGATAGTCTCATGCAAGAACTCTTCTCCAGCCAAGCCAACCCTACCGATCTGACCACCTTTCTCATCAATATGGTGCTGGCCGCTATCGCTGCCTTCATCCTTAGCCTCGTCTACATTCATTGGGGATCATCGCTTTCGAATCGCCGCAAATTTGCCGCTAATTTCATGCTGATGACCATTACGACCACCTTCATTATTCTCGTTGTTCGCTCATCGGTGGCACTCAGTTTGGGCTTGGTCGGTGCGCTTTCCATTGTTCGTTTCCGTACGGCGGTGAAAGAGCCAGAAGAGTTGGCCTATCTTTTCTTCGCCATCGGGATCGGAATCGGCTTGGGAGATAATCAGCGACTGATCACTCTGCTGGCTTTGGTAATCGGGATTATCATCATCGGATTAAATAAGCTGCTCCGCCGCGCCGAAGCGGACGTGAACCTGCACTTGTCCATTGCAAGTCAACAGCCTGCCAAAGTAGAGTTGGAGCAGATCGAATCTGTCCTTCGGCAACATACGGCCAAAATGAAACTCCTCCGCTTCGATGAAACAGCCGAGATGCTCGAAGCAGGTTTCCTCGTCGAATTTCAGGAGATGGGTCAATTAAACGTGACCAAGCAAGAATTAAGAGCACTCTCTGAAAATATCGAAATTACTTTTATGGACAATAAGGGAGTCTGGTAGTCCCATCCCTTCAACCGGCTCAGGACATCGCCTAACCTTCCCCAAAAATGGTTAAAACTTCGTGATACTTCGTGTATCTTCGTGGATTCTAAAATGAACACTTCCCCAACAATCCGAGAATATCGCTACGAACGTAAATTCCGCGTCGAAGACCTCGATGATGTTCAGGTGCGGATGCTTGTAAAACGTCATCCCAGTATTTTCTACTCACCCTACCCACCGCGCTATATCAATAATCTTTATCTTGACACACTGAATATGGGAAATTACCATGCCAACGTCAGCGGCGTGGGCGAGCGGCAGAAAGCGCGCATTCGTTGGTATGGCGATCTTTTTGGCAAGATCACTAAGCCCGTTTTAGAATTTAAGGTCAAGGATGGTTTGGTTGGCGCAAAATACAGCTATCCTTTCCCTACTTTTTCTTTTGATACCAGTTTCTCTCAAAAAGGTTTTCAAAAACTTATCGCAAATGCTGATCTGCCCGATGACGTTCGCTGGCAATTGCGGGGCATGAGTGTGGTTTTGTGCAATCGTTATTATCGTTGGTATTACGTCACGAAGGATGAAAAATATCGCGTCACGGTCGATAAAGAAATGCGTTATTATCACATTCGACAAACTGGCAACCATTTTCGGCATCAATTTCTTGACCCCAAAGCCATCGTTGTGGAGTTAAAATATGCTCGTGAGCTAGACCCCTACGCCGATAAAATTGCGGGCTTTTTCCCCTTCATCATCACCCGTAATTCGAAATATATCACCGGCATCGAGCAGGTTTATCAATGAAAACAAAAGAAGCCCGTCAATTTGGAAATCATCTCGCCACCCTCCTCAGCGAGGATAATCTTGACGAAGCCTATGCCTTCCTCGAACCCATTCTCGCCCAAAAGATGCCCTTCCGCAGTCTCGATCTAATCGGTGAGCAGCTTGGCACAGTGCCAAAGGATTTTGTGGATGCCTTCACTCGCCTTATCGCATCTCATAAAACCATGGGCGGATGGGTGGTCATTGCCAGCGCATTAAGAAAATGGATTCCAATGGATATGGAGAGTGCCCTCGCACGTTGCCCGGAACTTGCCATTCCCGCAGATATTTGGTACGCAACCGATATTTTTGGCGAGCGCATCCCTGGGCCCAGCTTGCTTGCCGACTTCGACAAAGCTTTACCCCTCCTCGAACAGTGGCGTTTCCATGAGAGCCGCTGGATGCGACGCATGGTCGGTGTAGCGATCCACTTTTGGGCAAAACGCTCAAAAGATAAACCGGAGCTTATCTCGCGCGTCCCGGAGTTGCTCAACTTTCTGGAACCAACCTTCGAAGAATGGAATATGGACGCGGTCAAAGGCATTGGCTGGAGTCTGAAAACACTCGGGAGATATTATCCCGAGATCACAGCCCCGTGGCTGGCAAGACAAAAAACTCGCCGACATCGTGCCATCATGATGAAAAAGGCGATCACTTATTTTGATGATGAGCATCGCTCACTGGTATTGGGAGAATAGATGCCCCGCCGCACCGAATTCATCCCCTATAAACCTAAAATCATTCTCAACAAACACAAACGCGCCGACCACTGGTTCTGGACGCGCTATACCGCCTATCCCTACAAAGGCTGCCAGCATGGTTGTCAGTTTTGTTACTGCCGCGAGCAGAAATTCTCTCCCTTTGATGACCCGAAGGATTTTGCCTACACCATCCACGTCAAGGAGAATGCACCCCAGCTTTTGCGCAAGGCGATTGCGCGCGCGAAAACTGATTTGATCTTCACCGGCGATTATCAGCCTGCTGAAAAGAAATTCAAACTCTCCCGTCAAATGCTCGAAGTTTGCCTTGAGCGGAATTTCCCCGTTTTTATCCTCGAGCGCTCCCCGCTCATTTTGCGCGACCTCGATTTGCTGACCGAGATTAATGCCCACGCGGTTGTAGCAACGGCTTTTAGCATCATCTCCACACCGGATTCTGCCTATTACGAACGCATCCGACAAATGGAGCATCTTGCTCCATCACCTGAAAAACGTTTCAAGGCGATGGAGCAGTTTGCGCTCAAAGGTATCCAGACCGGAACGTGTATGATGCCCCTCCTGCCGGAACTTTGCGATACGGATGAAAATCTCGAATCGATCATTAAGTGGACGGCCGATCACGGTGGGAGTTTTGTGCTGGCTTCAGGCTTGACCCTCTCCGATCAGCAGCGTACCTTCTTCTTCAACGTGCTCGCTGAGCGTTTCCCTGATCTGGTGCTTGACTACGAAAAACATTATCCCGCCGGAAAAAGCTATGGTGCAGTCGATGGGAGCTGGCGTAGAAAGGCATTAAAGATACGCGAGCTATGCGAGAAATATGGTATCAAAGACAGGATGCCGCGCCCTATCATCCCAGGTGACAAATTTGCAACGAATAAGCGCATTGTCGAGATTTTGGCGGATAAGCTCTACCAAATGGAATTGGAGCGTGCTCATAAATCTCGGCTTTGGGATTACCGTAAAGCCGCTTGGGCTATCGAAGATTTGAAGCAGGAAGTTAAGCTAATTTACCGAACGATGGGGCTGAAGGGGTTGCAGAGTATTGAGAATGTTGGGGAGGAGATGGGGAGAGTTGTCGAGGGTTTGTTACTGGAACTAAACTGACTTTTTTAGATTTTGTGAAGATTAATGCCCCCAGTAGGGTATTGAATTATCAATAAGATTATTGTACTCTGTAATAGATTAAATCATTTACTTACCTTTGAACGATTACACTAAAAAGACATCATTACTGGCATAGATGTTGGAGATAGCTTGGTGAATAAAATTCGCTCCTTATTTCTCTTTCTGATTATGGTGTTTTTTGTGTTTTCTCTTCGATGGGAGATAAAAGCTGACGCCGAGCAGATATTCCTTTTTGGCAAGCAAGTTTGGGGCAAGAGCGGCACGGGAACTTATTCCATCCAAATGCGGGGATGCAGGAAAATCCTGCAAGTATTTCTATCTCAAAAACGAATTTTGGCAATGGCGTAATTATCTTGGAGAATACGGAGTAGGCATATGATGTTCTTGAGTGCTTGCGGAGAAGCACTAGCGGGCAAAACCTTTGTCTGGATTAATGTGCCATTGGATGGACTGTCATTCCTGGATATGCAACCGATCAAATATAGAGGGTCATTCCACAAGTGCGAGTGGTGTTGGCCGTATTGAAATATGGGTTGATAGGGTGTTGCTAAGGATAATCAATAGTCCGACCATGGATGGCAGCAATTCGGAATATGAACTGGATATAATTTATCCAGTTTTTCTGCCAATT
>JABGQU010000071.1 GCA_018648605.1 Anaerolineae bacterium
AAATTAAAAGGCCTCCCCTCCTTTTTGCTTACCCCTATTTATTGAGAAGATACTTCATTTCACAATAATATTCTAGCAAATCCCTTTCAAAAAAACAAGCAAGCTCAAACAATTTCAAATGAATATTTATCTGCAAACAAACTCGGCGTACCACCTGTATGCCAGAAAAGCACTTTATCGGTCGGTTTGAAAAAGCCCTTACGAATGAGATCAAACATCCCACCTGCGGCGCGGCCTGTGTAGACGGGATCAAGCAGCAAGCCTTCATATTTAGCGAATAACTGGACGGCTTCACGCTCGAGGTCGGTCAAAACGCCGTAGCCAGCTTTGCAGTAGGCATCGGTCGCCTGAACATCCGTGAGAGAAAACTTCTCTCGTTCGCCAAGCAGCGCCGAGGCATCAGACGCCAGCGTCGAAACATGCGACTTGAGCCAGTTTTCGTCCTCGTCGATGCTGATTCCGAGAATCTGCCCATCAAAGCCAAAAAGACGTTTTCCGAGAGTCAGCCCAGCGTGCGTCCCGCCCGAAGATGTGGCAAAGATGATCCAGTCGAAAGACGAATCTTGCGCCATGAGTTCTTCTAATGCAAAGGTATAGCCCAATGCCCCTGTCGGGCTGGAGCCGCCATAGGGGACGAGATAAGGCACCCCGCCCGAGGCGAGACTCTGTTCATAAGCCTGTTGCAAGATCCGGTCACGGTCGTTTCGGTCAGTCACCCAGACAATGCGTGCACCAAATAATTTATCCAAAAGAAGATTTGCGGAGGGCTGATCTGGCTCATCCCCTGTCAAAACGAGAATGCAATCAAAGCCATAGCGTGCCGCCGCTGCCGCCGTTTGCCTACAATGGTTGGACTGCGCCGCCCCTGCCGAGATAAGCGTTTTCGCGCCCTGCGTCTGCGCTTCAGCGACGAGGAACTCAAGTTTGCGAGTTTTATTGCCGCCAAAAGCAAGACCGGTCTGATCGTCGCGTTTAACGTAAAGTTGTGCGCTGAGATGTTCTGAAAGACGTGACAGGTGCTCGATGGGGGTAGGAAGATGAGCAAAATTTAGACGAGGGGGATTTTTCATCAAACACTCCTAATTACATATCTTGAAAGCTGATTAAAAATTCTGTTTTAACTTTTTGTATCTTTGGCCAAGGTCTTGTTGCAAGAAAAACAATTTCATATATTCCCCATACCCAAAAAGGAAGCATAATAATACTCACTGTCAAAAACAGAATCATAGATACTAATAATTTTGCACTGACATCTTGAATTTGTGGCACTATTTCAAAAAATAACAACAGAGCACCAGGCAAGGATGCTGACATAGCAAGTAGATGGGGAAGATATTTAAAATTCTCAAGTTGCTTTTTGCCAACTTTATATTTGAGCCTAAATGGAGAAAGCAGCACGCCCAAAATAAAAACAGAAAACCAAAAACCTGTTATTTTCCTAACAAAAAAATCCCATTTCACCATACCAGCTAAAATCAAGCTACCTATTGCAATAGACGTAACCAAAATCATCGCAACAAAAACCAAATCTTGAACAGCTAATGATAAAACTTTTAACGCCACTGCTTTCTCCTTCGGAATCGCGGGAGATTTAATTCTGTTTATTTTGCGATTAAAAATCACAAAAAACAAAATATATGCGCCATAAAAAAGCCCCGAAAAACCCAAGACAGATTTATCAAACCCTGATGCACTGCCAAGGTTGAAAAGGAATATTCCAAGAACAAGTAAGGTTTCACCTAATCCTTTCCCTTTCTTATGACCATGGTAAGAAACGAGTTTTTGTCTCCACAACTCCCTAAGCTCGTTTTCATCAGGTCTTGCCAGAAGCTTACGCATCACACTCATTGCTCATCACTTCTTTCGTTTTTCTCTTTCCCCTTGAACGCATCACATCCAGCACTCTTGGGATGATTTCTGTGTACATCTTATACCAGAATTTATTCGGTGCATAATCCCACGCGCCGAGGGTGCGAACAACATCCCCGCCCAAGCCCTGCTTGAAGCGGAAGACGCCCCACATGCTGTCGCTCTCATCGAAGGTTTCGGGTGCGCCCCAAAGATCGTAGACGGTGCAGCCGCGTTCTTTCGCACGCTTCATCGCTTCCCATTGGAGGAGATAGGTCGGCATTTTGTTGCGGTGATTTGTGGTAGACATGCCATAAACATAATAGGCACGTTCGGCAAAGTAGAAAACGAAGATTGCGGCGACGGGTTCGCCGTCTACTTCGGCGATTAATGGTTCACAGGTTGGAAGGTTTAAGGTTTCAGGTTGATTGAAAGTTGACCAGACAGTCTTGTAGTAACTCTCGTCACGAATAGCGAAGCCATCGCGAACGCTGGTTTCGGCGTAGATTTTGTAGAGCATTGCCCAATCTTCAGGAGTGCCTACACGCACCAATACGCCTTTACGCGCTGATAAGCGGATGTTGTAGCGGGTCTTCGATTTCATCCGCATCAAGATGTCGTCTTCTTCAGCGATCAGGTCAACAAGAACGCTGTTGCGGAATTGGATTTGGTCATCAGAAAACTTCCAGCCACGCTTGGAAAGGGTTTCTTGCCAAAGCTCCCCCGCAGACATAATTCTGCGAGGAGCATGTTCTTGCGACGACGCAGTCTGCTGGGAATCGGGAGATTGCTTCGCTCCGCTCGCAAATTCATCTTCTTTTTCAGGGATACCCGTACCCAACACCACGTCCGGGTCAAGTTTAAGGAAAATAGCTCCCTGCTTTTTGGCAAAAGTCTGTAAATCGCCGAGAACACGCTCTCGAAGGGCTTCATTCTCCCAATCCATTAGCGGACCTTTGGGAGCATATAAAACACTCAAGCGAGCAGCAAATCCGCGAATGGGGAGTGCGCGTTTCAAGATCATCGCAGCAGCAACGACCTTTTCTCCTTCGTACCAAACGAAAGGCAGCGGCTGCCAGCCGTACTTGGCTTTGACCTGTGCCCATTCGCTGGTTTGGAGGAAGTGGGGATTAGGAAGTTCGGAGATGAGGGTGTTCCAGTTGGAATCAGAGTAAGATTTCATAAAGTGTTATTAAATTTCCGATATATTCCCATTATAGAAAGAGAACTTGTTATCAACCCTAAAGAAAAGCTAACAAGAACGCTCCATAAAGGCACATTTTCTGATGCAACATCAGAACCCGCCAAAAATGAAATTCCAAGATATGACAGATAAAAAACAATCAATCCTGCAACAAAAGAGAAAGGTGTATATTCGTACCATTCAGAAATTAAAATATCTTTTTCAAGACTTTCAAAATGCGCTAAAAATATATTACTAGCTATTCTTTCCGTTGCTGTTATTTTCCTGTTTAAAAAAGAACTTAACATTGACATAGGAGTCACTACTAAAATCAACAATAAGATAATTGGAATTACCAATAACCATAAGTCTATTGGAGCTATGACTAGCAAAAAGCAACTAATAGAAGTTGTTATTGTAAAAGATGAGAAAAAAATATCACGAAACCTTTCTTTTTTATCGCCTTGATAATAATTAGACCTGAATCTTCTTTCCCACCGTAACCCGACATATCCAAAAAACAAAGCTGCTCCCACTAACAACGGAGAAAGCAGAACTTTAATAACTTCCATCTTTACAATCATATTTCTAACGCTTAACAGTCCGATAAAACGCATAAAGCAAAGGCTTATAAACCCGATCCAATGCCTGCGCTGCTCGTTTTACTTCACCGCCAAAGCCACGTTTGAAGCGATAAACGCCCCATAAGCCTTCGTTGCGTTGCGTACCCGTGAAATGTTTCTCAAGATGTTCTTCGTCGTGGTCAGGCACACCGTAGAGATCGTAGAGTTCTGCGCCACGTTCTTTTGCCCATCGCATCGCTTCCCACTGGATTAAATAGGTCGGCATCTTATTGCGTTCTTCGTTATTGGATGCACCGTACATATACCAGGCACGATTCCCACTGATGAAAACCATCACGGCCGCGAGGGGTTTGCCTTCATATTCGGCAACCAATAATTCTGCTGTCCCACTTGGCTGAAAGAGATCATAAGCGCGCTGATAATATGCCTGCGTGTGGACACCGAATCCATCCCGCCCGCCGGTCACCTGGATCATTTCGTTCAAAGCGTCCATATCATCCCATGCACGGATGGTGACGCCTTTCTTCGCCGCCAAACGGATGTTATAACGCGTCTTTTGCTTCATCCGCGCTAAAATTTCATCTTCGGTACCACGCAAATCTATGACGATCGTGCGCGGCGGCTGGATCGGGTCACCGATCCGCCAGCCATCAAGTTGATATTGCTGGTCAGCGGCTTCCCATTCGTCGGGTTCGACTTTCAGGAAGATGGCTTTATTCTTCTTGCAAACTCTATCCACTTCTTCGCCGAGTTTCACATTTTTGCGAAAAAGGCTCACAGGCGGCTTGGGAATGTAGGCAATCGTCAGTCCCAATGGCAGTTTGCGAAAGAGTATCTGTACACTCACAGAGCCAGCTTCTGCTCGCACGGCGTACCAGCCAAAAGCGGATTTTAACTGTCCCCACGCATCCGTTTGCAGGATATGCGGGGCGCTGTAGCGGATTTGTTTTGGTTTGGGGGAAATGAATTCAGTCATAAGGTTTAAGGTTTTAGGTTGCAGGTCATAAGTAGGGGCGACCCGCCAGGAAAGTAGAAGAAAAATATACTTAGCAGAGCTAACCCGCTAAAAGAGAAATTTAACTCAAAAAGCACAAAGGGTCGCCCTTACCTTTCAAGAAAATCTGAATTGCACCCGATAGGGTGCGTTGCAGATGGGTTAGCAAAGCCTACCCGAAGTACAATGCATCCAAAAGCGGGATGCAACGCACTGCTCACGCATTAATTTCAGCCCCCGGCACATTCTCGTCGAGGCTGCTGATAATCGCATCCGCATCTCCGGTTTGAGATAACGCGTCCAAATGCCGAACAAGCTCAAGGAGGCGGGCGTTCCCGAGCTCTGCATCCCCATCCAGCCGAAAAATATCAGGGTGCTCGGTCTGGTCATAGGTCGTCTCCGCTTCCCATAAGATCTCAGTCATCTTTTCGCCGGGGCGGATGCCGGTAAAAGCGATCTCAATATCTTCATCCGGTTCCAATCCAGAAAGCCTTATCAAGTCTTTAGCAAGCCCCAAAATACTAACCGGCTCGCCCATATTGAGCACAAAAGTTTCACCGCCCTGCCCCATCGCCGCCGCCTGCAAAACGAGATGTACGGCTTCGGGGATGGTCATGAAAAAACGCTCCATGTCGGGATGCGTAACCGTAACGGGACCGCCACGCGCAATTTGACGTTTGAAGCGCGGGATGATACTGCCGCGGCTGCCGAGGACGTTGCCGAATCGGACAACGGTAAACGCCCGTGAATTTTGGCTTGCTGCCGTTAAAACAAGCATCTCCGCCAGCCGTTTTGTTGCCCCATAAACGTTCGATGGCTTAACCGCTTTATCGGTGGAGATCATCACAAGTCGCTCAACATCTGCATCGAGGGCAACCTGAACAAGGCACTGCGTACCGAGGACATTATTCGTAATGGCCTCTTCGATATTCGTGCGCGCTTCCATCAACGGGACATGCTTATGCGCCGCCGCGTGAAAAATAATTTGCGGATGATATTTCGAAAAAATGCGCGCCAAACGATCAGCATGCCGAATATCAGCAATAACGGGAATATATTTTAAAGCAGGGTAATCCTCTTGTAATTCAACAAGAGCTTCAAAGATACTATTTTCGCCGTGCCCAAGCAAAATCACTTCTTCGGGGTTCCAGCGTGAGATCTGTCGGCAAAGTTCGCTCCCGATGGAGCCACCCGCGCCCGTGACAAGAACTCGTTTCCCTTTCAGTGATGCGCCAAGCAGTTTCTCGTTCGTTCGTGCAGGTTGGCGACGCAAAAGGTCGGTAATATCAACGTTGCGAAGGCGGCTAACATTGATCTTGCCGCCTAGCAACTCATAAATCCCGGGCATGGTACGAAAAGGGACATCTGCTTTTCGACAAGTATTGGCAGCTTCGCGCACAAATTTACCCGGCAGACTCGGGATAGCGAAAATGACTTCATCTACTTGATGGTTTTCAAGTACACGCTCCAGATCATCAAGTCTGCCGATGATCGGCACGCCATAAATCTCTTGTTTTTGCTTGGCGAGATCATCGTCGAGCAAACCGACAGGAATATAGGAGACTTTATCGGTACGTTGCATTTCACGAACAACGAGCGCGCCTGCATCCCCCGCACCGATGATGAGCGCTTTGTGGGCATCACCATTGGGTGCGGAACCTTGCTCAGCGAGAATGCGTAAAGCAAAACGCGAGCCACCGATCAGGACGAGAGAAAGCAGCCAATCGATACCTAAGGCAGAGCGCGGCATCCCCGGTCGAATGAGTTCTGCGCTGAGCAGAAGCAAGATTACACCCGAAGAGGCAACCGAGGCAGTCGTCACTGCCGAGGCGATCAACTTCAGCTCGCTAATGCTAGCGTAGATCCACATACGCCGATAAAGGCCAAAGAAATAATATATAGGGGTTTTTATTAGCAAGGCAACCGCAGCCATCACCAGCATTGCAGGGAAATAAAAGGGCAATTCACCGGCATCCAAGCGTAACGCAAAACTGCCCATGACTGAGATCACAATCACGAGCAGGTCGCCGATGAGAACATAGCGGTTGCGAAGGCGGGGTTTAGAGGAGGATTTTGTCAAAAGGAGAGTACTCCAAAAGTTCAGTATTCGGTAATCGGTATTCAGTAATCAGTATTTGGTGATCAGTGACTGAAAACTGAGTACTGTTCACTGATTACTAGCTTTTCATCCATTCAGCAGTCAAACGCATCCCGTCGAATAACGCAGTCTGCGCTTCAAAACCAAAGGTTTCTTGCGCTTTTTGGGCGCTGCCCACCGAGCGGTAAATATCACCCGCGCGGGGTTCATCGAAGATCGGAGCAGGAGCATCGGGGAAGATTTCGGCAAGATTTTCAACCAGATCTAGAATACGGGTCTCTTGTCCCGTGCAAATGTTGAAGATGCCGCCCGCTGCTGCATCGTTAGCGGCTGCCATTAAGTTCGCACGCGCAACGTCGCCAACATAGATCAGGTCGCGGGTCTGACCACCATCGCCATAAATGGTGACGGCTTTATTCGCCATCATGCGGCTAATAAAGATCGGCACGGCGGCGGCATATTGTGAATCAGGAGCCTGGCGGGGACCAAACACATTGAAATAACGCAAAGCGGTCACATCCAACCCTAGCGATTGGGTAAAAAGTTGGGCGTAGATCTCGTTCACGCGTTTGGATGCGGCATAAGGAGACATCGTCGGCTCTGGCGCAACTTGCTCAGTGAGCGGGAACGCATCTGCCTCCCCGTAAACAGCCGCACTGCTTGCAAATACTACCCGCTGGACGCCTGCTCGGCGGGCTGCGTCGAAGACCATCGCCGTCCCGTTGACATTTGTGTCCAGACAGACGTTTGGGGTATCCATAGATAAGGGGACCGAAACAAATGCCGCTTGATGGAAGACCAAGTCCACGTCCACGAGCGAAGCGGTGAGGGCATCTGCGTTACGAAGGTCGCCTTCAATAACCTCTACATCTGCGCGGACGGCATCCAGATTATCCCATTTTCCTGTTGAAAAATTATCGAGAATGCGGACTTTGTCGCCGCGCTCTAATAATGCGCGAACAATATGCGAGCCTATAAAACCCGCGCCACCGGTAACCAATGAAGTTGTCATTTAGCGTCCTTTGAAACCAAAAACTGTACTAAAAGTACGGAGCAAAATGGTGATATCCATCGCCACTGTGCGATGTTTAATATAGTAAAGATCGTACTCAAGCTTAAGACTCGTACCAAAAATAGATGAGGCGTAACCACTCGTAATTTGCGCCCAGCCGCTGATGCCAGGTTTTACGAGTAAGCGTGCCCGATAAAAGGGAATTTGTTCTTGAAATTCTTTTACAAGTTCTTCGCGCTCAGCACGAGGTCCAACAAGACTCATCTCGCCACGCAAAACATTGAAAAACTGCGGGAATTCGTCAAGGCGCGTTTTTCGCAAAAAATTACCAACGCGCGTCACGCGCGGGTCATTTTCTTGGGCCAGGCGTGCTACACCGTCTGCTTCTGCATCTTGCCGCATTGTGCGGAATTTATACAGCATGAAGGGTTTTCCGCCTTGGCCAAGACGATCTTGTCCATAGAAAACGGGAAAGCCGGTTTCAATAATAATAGCGAGGCTGATGAGCGGCATTGTAACCAGAAAGATCATAATACCGACAACGCTACCGAGCAAATCGACAACTCTTTTGCCGAGTTCGTAAAAGGCGCTTACGCGGGTCTCATCAACAAAAGAGCGGATGAGCCAATCTGACTCCAGATGATGAATTGGAACGCGCCCAGTGATCTCTTCAAATATCGTTGGCATACGAGTGACCATTACGCCAGCTTCTTGCACATCTAAAATTGTTTGGAAAGTGCTGCCCATCATAGACCCCGTGATCGCAACAACAATATCATTGATATTATGTTGCTCGATCAGTTTTATAAGATCCCTATTGCTTCCCAGAACACGAAAGCCTTCAAACTTTGAGCCTATCTTATCCGGGTCATCGTCTGAAAAGCCGACTAAGAGGAAGGGCTTTGGCTCAAGTTCTTCATAAGCTTTTGCCAAAGTTGCGCCCGCCTTGCCTGCCCCAACGATCAATATCCTACGTGTCAAACCTTGCGATGTATATAAGCGAATATACAATAAACGCCATAACCAGGTCAGCAAAGCGGCAATTAATAAAAACGCGCCGATCACAATACGCGGCAACGATGATGTTGGATCTTTTATGATCATAAAGATCAACGCATAGCCCACAAATGCGATAATGCCGGCTATCATAATGCCGCGCTGTGTTTTTTTACGGTTAGCAGCCACCTGTGGCTCATAAAGTTCAATTAATAATAAAAGCCAAACGAAGGGTAAGAAATAGATCCAAAACTGAACGTCTAAGCTGAAAATACTTTCAGCTTTTTTTAACGCAATACCAGTGGCAAGCAAGGCACGCCAGGAATACTCTATCCAAATATAGAGTGAGGCAACCAAAGCAATAATGGAAGCCAGTAAATCGCCTAAAAACAAAATAACGCGCTGCTCCAGGTTTCCCAGACGAAGAGATGGAGGACGAGATAAATGATCAGTCATTTTGACCCTTGAAAACAGAAGTGAGCGCGCTCCACAGAAGCCCGCCCCCCCATGAGATATGCATAATTGCGATCGGAATTGGCAAGCCAAATATTTTTTTCTTCAAGGCTGCTCCAAAAAGAATCAAGAAATAAAGAAATAGTTCCAGACTCAAAAGAAAGAAGGCAAGACGAAAGAAAAACCCAAGGATAAAGAAAAATATTACACTCAATAAAAAAAGCGGCGGCAGGGCTTGTCGCCATCTTAATGTTTCAGGATACCGACACAACATTTTCCATTTCCAGAAGCCATAGCGCCAATATTGTTGGGCCAGCGCAGCAAATGTGGGCCGAGAAAAATAAACGGTCTGGATGGCAGGATCAAGCCAAATCGTACCACCTGCCTGGCGGATGCGCGCATTCAATTCGTAATCTTCGTTCGCAAGTAAATTCTCATCAAAAAGACCGATGCGATCAAAAAGCTCACGTTTAAATGCACCGAACGGGACAGTATCCACCTTTTGGGCTTGCGTGGCGTGCCGATAAAGCGCATCCCCCACCCCAAGCGGATGCGCCGCCGCCGCCGCTATGGAAGCAGCGACCCAACCCTCCGTACTCGGGCGGATATCCCACACCCCGCCAACGTTATCGCCACGCTCAGCAGATAATCCGTCCACGCTGCGTGCCACATAATCGGGCGCGGGGGCAGAGTGAGCGTCCATGCGGATGATGATCTCGCCGCGTGCCGCGCTTATTGCTCGGTTAAGTCCCGCCGGGATAATGCGTGCCGCGTTATCGACCACAGTCACATCCAATTCAGGATGCGCATCCTGAAAAACTGCAATTTCATTGCGCGTATTATCTTCCGAAAACCCATCTGCAACAACAACTTCCATCTCTGCAACAGGATAGGTTTGTGCAAGAATAGCATCCAGCAAAATGCGGATGGTCTTCTCTTCGTTAAAGCAGGGAATGATAACAGAAACTGTAGGTGGCATTTTCAAAAAAGGACGCAATACAAAAGCGTATTGCGTAGTGTTATGACTTTCTTATGATGAAAGCGCAGGCAAAGAAAGCGTAAAAGTTGTCCCTTTGCCTACCTCGCTTTGAACGCTTATTTTACCACCATGCGCCAAAACTATCTCACGCACAATCGCCAGCCCCAATCCGCTGCTGTGTTTACCTTGCCTGCTGCGAGCAGGATCAGCCTGATAAAAACGTTCAAAAATATGTGGCAAGGCTTTAGGCGAGATGCCTGCGCCCGAATCGCTAACTCGAATATAAATTTCTTTGCTAAGAGCCTCTGCCCTTACGTGGACCGTATCTTGCGCAGAAGTATGCTTGAGCGCATTATCGATCAGATTGGTAAAAACCTGCGCAAGCCGGTCACCATCTCCCATCACTGTAGCAGGATCTGGCGTATCAATTTGCAAAGCGACTTCTTTTTGATTGGCTTGCAGGGCAAATTTCTCATCAGCATTGCGCAGCAAGGCAGCGACATCCACCGGTACAAACTCCATTTCTACGATCCCGGCATCAAAGCGTGCCAGTTCCAGCAGATCGAGCGCCATGCGGTGCATCCGTCCGGATTCATCGTAGATCACTTGCGCCGCCTGTTGACGGGATTCTGGCGTCTCTGCCGCCCCATCCAGCAGGGCCTGGGCAAATCCTTGAATAGAAGTCAGCGGCGTTTTAAGCTCATGCGAAACATTGGCAACAAAATCCCGTTGCGATTGTTGCGTGGTCTGTACGCGCTCAACCATCTCATTAAAGGCTTGCGCCAATTCGCGCACTTCTTGCGGTCCGCGCACGGGGACTTCGGTTACGGGGGCGGGCATCTCATCTGCGGCGGTTAACATGCCTTGTAAGGGGTCAGCAACCCAACGCGCCATGCCAAAGGCTAAAAGCAATGAGAAAAGCAAGGCCAGTGTACCTGCTCCCCAAAAAGGCGGGAATAATTCATCACGCAAAACCGTCAAAATAGGCACAGTGGGGCGTGGCGTAGCAACGACCAAACGCTGTCCGTTTTCCAGGCGAGCTGTGACATAAAGCCAAAGCTGCCCCTGATCGTCACGCAATGATGGCGTTGAACGGGCAGCGCTTAGACGCGGCAAAGTAATTTTGCTTTCATCGGCACGCGTATCATAGAGTAGCCCATCTCTCGTGCCAAAAAGAATAAACCTTACTTCAAAATTTTCATCTGCCCGCTCCAAAACATTTCGCAAGTCCTGATCAGACATTCCCAAAAACTCGTTTTGGCGATCCAAGATCACAGTCTGAATTGCCTGCAGACGCGTTGTTGTCTGACGATAAAGCAGCGGGCTGCGTAATAGATAGATCGTTAAGGCGATCATCAAAAAACCGAGCGCAGCCAAAATCAGGAGCGCATAGGTTAGCCAAAGTCGGGAGCGAAGCGAGGAAAAGAATTTCATGATTTTGTCAGCCAGAAGGAAGCCACTCGCTGCGTCGAGTCTGTCACACGCACACGCTGAGCGGGTCTATAGCCAGGGATCCAGACAATTTCATCGTCTACACATAAAAGCGGATACCTGTCTCGTGCGCGGCGCAGCAATTTGACATTGATAAAAAAATCTTTGACTTTCATAGACCTACCCTCCATGCCGAGGGGTTGGAATTTATCGCCAGCGCGGCGGGAACGCAGAGTCAATTCTTCACTCAAAGTATCCGCATCGAGCGTGACCTGAAATGGGTCATCGTTTTCGAGCATTGGTGCAGTCTTGAGCATTTTACCCTTTAAGGCCCAACCCGCGCCGAGATCAATTTCGCAGGGAAGCGAGAAAGGCTGGATATCCACGCCCATTTGCGGAAAAGAATCGAGGGGCAGAGTTGACGGGCTATCTGTCAAGTAGAGGACATCCTCCTCTTTGAAGAGAACCAAGCCCGAGGCAAGGTCGATCCGCTGCGCTGAATCGGGGGAGGAAATAAATTGGGTGGCACGTTCGAGGGTAGAAAAGGAGATGTCCATTTGTCCAGGGCGCAGCTTTTCTACAGCATATTTGATAAGGTTGCGCATTAATGCGGGAGAGAGTTTAGCGAAAGAAGAAAGATGGAAAGATGTGTGGTTTTCGGTTTCAGCGATAACGATTTCCTGCCAGGTTCTGTCAATTAGTTCGGCAAGGAGAGCGTGGTCGCCGCTTAGGGTATGGCTGGTGCGCTGAAGGCTTTCGCGAAAGCGGGGATTGTATTTTTCAAGCTCAGGAATGAGATGATGGCGCAGACGATTACGAAAGAAATCATCGGAGGCGTTGCTGGGGTCTTCATGCGGAACGAGATCATGCGCGGCACAATAAGCGACGGTATCGGCGCGCCAAAGGTTAAGGATGGGGCGCACAAGGGGAATTTGGGGGTCGAAAGCGGGCAGAATCGTTTGAGGCTGAATTCCTTTTAAACCAGACAAACCCGCGCCACGCAAAAAATGCATCAGGACAGTTTCGACCTGATCGTCGGCAGTATGACCGACCGCAACAGACTGAGCTTTATATTTTCGCGCTTGAGAAAAGAGAAAACGATAACGCAGATTGCGCGCAGCTTCTTCGATGGTCTGCTTCTGGGATTTGGCGTAGGCGGTGACGTCGTCACTTTCGCTAACGAAGGGCAGCTTATAATGTGCGGCAATACTCTCTACAAACTTGACGTCTTCGACAGATTCGTGGCGCAGTTGATGGTCAAAATGCGCCACGATGAGGGAGTAGCCCTGCTCGTATAAGGTGCCCAGCAGGCAGAGGCTATCCGCGCCACCGGAGACGCCGACGATGATGGGTGCTTGATGAGGGGGTTTTTTATCCACAAAGATTCACAAAAGAATGGGACACGGATATTACGGACTTGACGGGTCTTCACGGATAAAACCAAACGTTTTTAAAAATCCGTGTAAATCCGCTTGATCGGCGCAAACCCGCGTTCTGTTCTAGAGCTGATAAAGCTCAACCAACACCCCGCCCGTAGACTTGGGATGGATGAAGGCGTATTTTTTGCCATCTGCGCCTGTGCGTGGAAATTCGTTGATAAGTTGGACGCCTTTTTCTTTGAGCTGTATCATCATCGCTTCAATATCATCCGTTTCGAGGCAGAGATGGTGCATTCCTTCGCCGCGTTTGGCGAGATATTTGGCTAAGCCTGAATCATCTGTCGTTGGGCGGACGAGCTCCACTTCCGTGCCGCCAACGGGCAAAAAAGCGATCTGGGCAGATTCGGCAGGAACATCACGCAATTCGGCGAGTTCGAGACCGAGGGCATCACGCCAAAAAGCAAGGGAAGATTCGATATCGGAGACAGCGACGGCAATATGATTGATCTTTGTAATTTTAGGCATGAGAGATTTGAGACCTTAAATTTCTATTCCTAGAGATGCTCCGTTATTTTCTTTTCGTTAAGATAACCTGCGTTTTGATCAAGTTGGAAAAACGCTCCCAATCGGCATCTGTCTTGAAGAAATAGCGCGGAAAGATGAGCAACATGCCCGTCAGGGTAACGAGAGTGACTAATCCTTTTGCTTGTTGCTTACGATTGAAATCCGTCCACGTGTAGGATTTGTCACCTTTTTCAAAATGATAGGTAATGCCTTGCTTGGTGATACGTCCACGCAGGGGACGCTGGACGGAAGTGGTATTCCACATTTTGCGTGCACCAAGATAGGGTGGGACGTAGGCTTGGTAGAGAATAAGTCCCATAAGCAAAATCAAGGCGATTTCGATGACCTTGCCTGCGAAGTCGCCTGTAGCGATGATCTCGTTGATCGTAGTGATAGTTATTACGCCGAAGACCAGCGCAACAAAAATATACATTAACCGCGAGGTGCGCCCTGGCTGATTGGCAAGGCGCACGGCATTGAAGAAAAGTTCTTTGGTGTATTGTCCGTTGAATTTTATTTGCATAGGTTCGTAAATTCTTTCTGAAAATTATCTTTTCGTAGTATACAACAAAAGTATGTACTCAATGTAAAAAAATAGAACACGGTATTTTACACCGTGTTCTATCACTTAGAAGCTCACATTACGCAGCGACATTGTATACCTAAACGTTCCGCCCCCCTGCCCCTCGCTTCGCTGGGGCGTCCCCCCATTTTGCAAGCAAAATAGGGGGACAGAAAAAATTATCGTCAGGTCTCCCCCAAATTTGGTTTTCAATTTGGGGGAGATGTCCGAAGGGCAGAGGGGGCAAGTATTGAGCGTTAATGCCTTTACTGCGTAACATCAGTTAGAAGATCAATTATTTAATCCCAGGTAAAGCGATCGGAGCAATCGAACCTGATCCCGCTGGGGGAAGTAACGTGCCGCTGCCAATCATCACTACTGACGGTATAGCCATCAAGGGGATTGATGGCGGTATAAATTTTGGATGCCTGCCAATGTGAAAGATGGAAGGATTGCCAGGGGCGCGTCTCTTTGAAACGGTATTCGTTCTGGTACCAGTGACAGATCAATGAAGCGGAAGCAGCTTCACGGGTCACGTTTGAGACGGATGGATCATCCATCGCATCTGCCAAAGCAGGGATAGCATCATTTGAAAGAGAGGCAAGGTAGGCAAAATCCAGTTCTCCACCGCCAGCCGAACGGGCCATATTTTGGCGGACGATAAAGGAATCTACATTGAGCAGGCTAAGAGTCGCAGCAAAACCGATGATCGCAAATGCCATCGCGGGCGCAAAGGCACGCTGCCGCTGCCTGATCTCCAGTGCAACGACCGTGATGAGCAACGCGCCCAGCCAAATCATGAAGATATGCGGGTAAGTGCGCAGACGTGAAAATCCATAAACTGTTTCATAGAGCGTCAGGCGCTGAAATGCCGAGGCCAACATCACCAGCACGAGCAAAACCAGTGTGATCCCCAAAGCGGAAAATATCTTTTTCTTTCTTTCATCAGCCCGGCGTGTAATCGAACTCAAGCCCAAAAATAGCAGCAGACTAAAAATCGCCACCGTCACCAGCTCGCCAAAACCGCGTCGCGCATATTCGGCATAGGTATAGCCTTCAATATTGATATTGACCTGACCACCAAAAAAATACTGAAATTGCACCGCTACAAAAGCTGCAAAAAGTAAAAGCACGCTGCACAATACAATGCTGGCCTCTGTAAAACCTAAAAAGGGTGTGAGCACGGGCTTCTCTTCGCCGATCAATTTTTCATCCTGGCTGTTGCGCGCTGCATAGAGCAGAACGCCAACCAAAATATAAGAAAGGATCAAAATATAAATGCCGCGAAAGATATATTCGGGCAATTTCTCAAGGCGGAAAAGCTCAACGAAAGCATCCATGCGCTCTGCAAAAACAAGATCTGCGGATGAAAGCAAGCCGGCGAAAATCGCCACGACCGGCAGGGCGATCAGTAAGCCGCGTACGATAGGGACAAATTTCTTCGCTTCGCGCTCTTCCCCATTTTGCCTGTACTCTTCAGAGTGCTCTCGTTCCTTACGCGTTTTATTGATGAAAGACAGCCCCCCGCCTAACGCGCTCCCCATCAGGCGAAATTGCCCCGCCACATAATCGCTGAGACTGTAATCGAGCCAACGTCCGCCGAGAAATGAGATTGCAAAGAATGCCAGAAAGACAAGCGTTAGCGAATAGTTAAGGAAAGTAGTCAGCGGTTCAGCACGGATAAAGGTCATCGTCGCGAAAAAGCCGATGGGCAATAGCAACCATAAACTACGTTTGTTCGGGCGGATGCCATCCTCGGCGAGAACGCGGATTCCGCTAATCAGTATCAGCGTGACAAAGATCGCAAAGGAAATACCGGGCGTCTTATCCCAAAAAAGAATGTCGAAGGCAATGCCTAGAAGAATAGTGGTTGTCCAGAGTCGTTTTGAATTGAGCATAATGATCTCCTTGTCTCAATTGGATATAAAATCTTCGTGATGAAAATACTATCTTTCGCCTAGCAGAAGGTCTCAAAAGCTATCAACTTTCCTTTTTTCTAGTAAAATGGGGTCAATTAATTAATTCTCGGAGGCACTAAACATGGAATGGATCACAAACCCATCCGCATGGATCGCATTACTGACATTAACTACCTTAGAAATTGTACTTGGTATTGATAATATCATTTTTATTTCTATACTAAGCAGTAAATTGCCCGACCACCAACAAGGCAAAGCACGCCAGATCGGCTTAATTGCTGCGCTCGGCACACGCATCTTATTACTACTCTCTATTTCCTGGGTTGTGCAATTAACAACACCACTCTTCACAGCATTCGACATAGGTATTTCAGGGCGAGATCTAATTTTGCTCAGCGGCGGCTTATTTCTACTCTGGAAAGCCACGCATGAAATTCATGATAATTTGGAAGGACATGTCAGCAAAGAAAGTGCCGACGCAAAAGACGTATCCTTTGGGAGCATTATCGCCCAAATCGCTGTGCTAGATATTGTCTTCTCGCTCGATTCTGTTATCACCGCAGTTGGCATGGCAGATGACCTCGCCGTAATGATCATCGCGGTGGTAATCGCAGTAGGCATCATGCTCTTTGCCGCCACGCCCCTCAGTGAATTTGTCAATGAGCACCCCACGCTCAAAATCCTTGCGCTCAGCTTCCTTTTACTCATCGGCTTAAGCCTTGTCATGGAAGGACTACACCAGCACATCTCTAAAGGCTATATCTATTTTGCAATGGGTTTCTCGGTCTTTGTCGAAATACTTAATCTTCGCGTGAAGGCAAAAACGGCTAACCCCGTTCAGTTGCGAACACGCTATGTAAAACAAGAGAAGAAAGAAAACAGTAAAGCGACATCTTAGAATAAAAATGATCTTTTATTGGCTGCTTGGCTATTTTTCCGGTTCGCTCCCCTTCGGCTTATGGATCACGCGTCTCGTTAAGGATGTGGATATCCGCGATGGCGGCTCTGGTCATGTCGGGACGACCAATACGATTCGGCAAGCGGGATTCGCGCCGGGTGCCGCTGTTTTAATCCTCGACATCTTGAAGGGATTCCTGCCCGTCTACTTTGCGCTTCGCGCGGGACTTCCGGTTTGGTCGGTGGCCGTCGTCGCTGGTCTGGTCGTGATCGGACACTGCTACCCCGTCTTTGCCAATTTTCGCGGCGGCATGGGACTGGCATCCGCTGGCGGGGCGATGATTGCAGTTAACTTCACGGCTGCGCTGATCGTTCTCGCGTTATTGATCCTGCTTGTGCTCATCATCCGTCACTCGGCACGCGCTGCGCTCTTTACAGGGCTACTCGCCCCCATTTTGCTCTACCTACTCCATTTTCGCGGCACCGAATTATGGGTAATGGCTGCAACCGGGATCGTGGTCGCATTCCGTTTCACCGTGGATTGGAACCGTCAATATCGCGAGTTGTGGCTGGATAGGGAGAATAAACAAGGTTAAAAACACAGTGTTTTTGACGCAGAGAGTCATTTATGAAGCAAAAAGTGACGTATAATTCTGTCTTTTGAATATTGTGCAGCGTTTTATGCGGTTAAATGATAGAAAAGTTATGTTTCGATTCGTTTTTCTCCGTATAATCTTCAAAACTTATTTTTATACAGCGTTTTAATCCGCCTATCACCTAGTT
>JABGQU010000206.1 GCA_018648605.1 Anaerolineae bacterium
GGCAATAATAACCAGAAAGACAATGACAAGTAGGATTTTTAGCTTTTTATTCATGTGATACTCCAATAGAGAAAGTTTTTATAGAGTTAGAAATGATTTTACTTTGCGGCTGCTAATGCTTGCTCCAGATCGCCAAGAATATCATCAATATGCTCGATCCCTACGCAGAGACGCAGCGTTCCTGCAGAAATTCCAGCCGCAGCAAGCTCCACTTCAGAAAGCTGACGATGCGTTGTCGATGCGGGGTGCGCTGCCAAAGATTTTGCATCCCCGATATTCACCAGACGTTTGAAGAGTTTCAGTGCATCAAAGAAGCGCACGCCAGCATCAAAGCCGCCTTTGATGTCGAAAGAGAGCAGGGCAGAAGGTTGCCCTGCAGTATATTTTTGTGCAAGTTCATAATAAGGAGAATTGGACAAACCAGCATAATTTACTGATTTAACTTGTGGATGTGCATTCAAATAATTTGAAACAGCCTCAGCATTTTCACAATGTCGTTCCATACGCAACGCGAGCGTTTCGATGCCTTGCAAGATCAAGAAGGCATTAAAAGGACTCATCGTCGAACCGGTATTGCGCATAGGCACAGTGCGTGCCCGCGTAATGAAAGCCGCATCTCCTATATCTTCTGCGTAAACCATGCCATGATAAGCAGGCTCAGGGTTATTCAACATCGGGAAGCGCTCGGGGTACTTCCCCCACGGGAAATTCCCGCTATCTACAATAATGCCGCCCAAAGAGTTGCCATGCCCGCCCATATATTTTGTCAGCGAATGAACGACAATATCTGCGCCAAACTCAATCGGTTTGATCAGAATCGGGGTCGCAACGGTATTATCTACCATCAGTGGCACACCGTATTTGTGTGCCATCTCTGCAATTGCTTCTATATCCACAAGGCTCCCAACCGGGTTGCTGATACTTTCGCAAAAGACCATGCTGGTTTTCTCGTCGATCAGTTTTTCCAAACTCTCTGCGCTGCCATCTTCGGCAAAGCGAGTTTCAATGCCCAGTCTCGCGAACATATGAGCAAAAAGCGTATAGGTCCCGCCATAAAGCAGGGGGGTAGAAACGATATTATTTCCCTGCTCGGCAATTGTCAATACAGCATAATTGATCGCGGCACTACCCGCGCTCACCGCTAGAGCCGCGAGCCCCCCCTCCAATGCTGCAACACGTTTCTCTAAAACATCGGTTGTGGGATTCATCAGGCGGGTGTAGATATTGCCAGGCACAGTCAGGTTGAACAGATCTGCGCCGTGCTGCGCTGAATCAAATTCATAAGCAACGGTCTGATAGATCGGCACCGCTACAGCTTTTGTCGTGGACTCACTTTCATAGCCGCTGTGGATGGCAATGGTTTCTGGTTTCATTTTTTCTCCTTTTAGGGGATGAGATGCACGATATACTTATGATTTGGGCTTGATTCCGTTTAATGGATAATATCTCGAAGAACTGCATTGCACCCGACAGGGTGCGTTGCAGTTCGATGCCGATGTGCAACGCATCGTAAAGGTGCAGTGCACATCTCCATAATGGTAGCAAGCCTAAATTACGAGCGTGTCGCTTTGGCATTTAATCCCAGCGGATCATTTGGGTCAATATCCGGCGGGAAGGGGATCTTCCGATCCACATCCGTTAGTTGGTAGACCAATCCCAGCCAGTTGTTGAAAAAAGCTCTGCCGGTGTCACGCCATGTATTATCCAGCCAGGGCTCGATCTCTTTTTCAGGGAACTCGGGAACGGGGTTGCCTTGCTCGAGGGCTGCGTAAACAAGTTCTTGATAGTAATCAACGATCTTTTTTGCTTTTTTGCCAAAATAATTTTCAGGATGCGGGGGGTAGTCTTTGCGCTCGCCAGCAATGAAGCGCAGCACTTCACGTTTATATTCTTTTAGCAGGCTGATGCGGTCATATTCGGGATGCCCCTGAAGAAAGACGAGTCGAAATTGGTCGGGACTAACTGCGAGATGAACGCCGCCATCTTCACCGTAGACGAGGGTTTTATAGCCTGCCACTTCGAGCTGGGCGCGGCTAACATCATTATTACGCGAGTGGGGCACATCGAAACGAGTGTTGATGTCTTGAAGGAGGGGGTGCTCGGTTTGCGTGATGCGATGACTATAAACGCCCCAGCGTTTTCGTGATAAAGGTTTGCGCTCAATACGACTGAGTGATTTTGCGATGGCGTGGGTTGACAAACAGGATGCCAGTGTAGATGTCACGTTGACCTTTGACCAACTGATGATCTCTTGCAGGGTCTCCCAAAAAGGTTCCTGATTAAGAACGGGATTGATGACATTTGCGCCTGTGATGATGAGCGCATCTAGCCCGTCTTCTTTTAACGCATCAAAAGAAGTGTAATGTTCTTTAATATAAGCTTGAACCTCGGGGCTGCGGGATGGATCTGGCACTGTGCAGGGATGAATATAGAATTGCACGATCTTGCTGCTGCTGCCGACCAAACGCAAAAACTGTAACTCGGTCACTTTAAATGCTGAATCGGGCATCATATTCAGGAAGCCGATATGTAATTCGCGAATATCCTGTTTTAGCGCTTGCTCAAGACTGAGCACTTCCTGACCGTGCTGCTG
>JABGQU010000072.1 GCA_018648605.1 Anaerolineae bacterium
CGCCGCTATACCAAACGGGCATTTCCCAGCCCGCAAAGGGGATCAATTTGCCGCCGAGCGCCTTGTGGGCTTCAAAAATCGGGGTGCGTTGCAGGGGCGGGTCGGCGGGTTCATCCCATTTGAAATCGGGCAACGCTGCACGAGATTTCACTTCGAGCTGACCGATGCCCACATAAAAAGCCTTGTCGCTTTCTTTTTCGTCTTTGCCGTCACGTTGCACGGGGGCGGTATCGGATTCGGATACGACGAAGGGTCCCGGCACACGGCTGGCGGCGAAATCTGCGCTTTTTTCCACGTTCAGGGAGACATATCCATCGGATAGGTCACGCAGCCAAGTGGATGCCAGATTTGCATCTGCTTCGGGAACGGATAGACGATACGCTTCGCTCGTGACCCGAGTCAGGCTTCCCTTTACGATCTTCTCTGGGGTGTGAACGCAGGTTGCCACGCTCTCGCCATCTTTCAGTGCAGAAAGATCAGCACTCAAAGTATAATCGAGCGTCTGACGGATTTGTTTGCCCTTCAGATCGTAAGCAGCCCAACCATCTTTGGCGTTAACTTTGTCATCAAGATAATAGAAATGGGGGTAGCCGCTGGAGATGGGTTCAAAATCCATACCGGCAGATAAAGCCAATTCACGGATGCGGAGTTTCGCATCGTTCAGCAAGGCAAAGTCGATATTTGCACGGCGTTGGCGTTTGCGTTTCTTGGGCACATCCATGAAATAAGGCTGGCAGCCGAGCAGAACATCGGAGATCACATCTGCCAACTCACGAGATTTTGCTTCATCAAATCCACGCTGTGTGATCCAGGGAGTCCCGAGACGAATACCACTCGGTGCAAGCGCAGAACGATCGCCCGGAATGGTGTTTCGGTTGACGACCAAACCCGCAACATCCAAAATACGAGATGCCATATCGCCGCTCAACGTTGAGCCATCTGCGCCTTTGATGCTGGAGCAGTCGATATTAATTAAGTGCGTATCTGTGCCGCCAAAAGGCACTTTCAAGCCACGTTTCTGGAATTGATCGACCATCGCAATGGCGTTATCAATTGTTTTTTGTTGCAGGTTTTTATAATCTTCGGTTTTGGCGAGTTTGAAAGCGAGCGCCAAACCAACAAAAGTGTTCACGTGTGGTCCACCCTGCTCGCCGGGGAAAACGGCGCGGTCGAGTTTACGAGAGATGAGACGATTTGTCGTCATTAATACTGCACCACGAGGACCATGCAAAGATTTATGCGTTGTGGACATAATCACATCTGCAATCCCCATCGGGGAGGGCACAACGCCCGCAGCCGTCAAGCCGCCAATGTGGGAAATGTCAGTTAGCAGATATGCACCAACTTCATCGGCGATCTCACGGAATTTCTTCCAGTCAGGAACCCATGAATAAGAGGAGAAACCGGCAATGATCATCTTGGGCTTATGCTCAAGCGCCAATGCACGAATGACTTCGTAATCAATTTGCTCGGTCTCATCATCAATCCCATAGCTGATGATATTGTAATTTTTGCCCGAACGATTGACATGCGAGCCATGCGAAAGATGCCCGCCGTGAAGCAAATCCATGCCCATGACAGTATCGCCGGGCTGAACAAGCGCGTGGTAAACGGCATTATTCGCAGGACCACCAGACAATGCCTGAATGTTGACATAGATCTCATCCGCAGTCACGCCGTTGGCAGCGAAGGCTTCGGCAGCTCGCCGACGTGCGAGCGATTCGATCGTATCAGCATATTCCACGCCTTTATAGTAGCGCGGGTCAGAATAACGGCGGTAATGCAAAAGACGCTCATCATGGTCGAGAATTTCATCTTCGCTCATCCAGCGGCTGGCTTCATCGGGGTAGCCTTCGGCGTAGATATTCTGGAAAACGGAACCAAGTCCATCGCGCACAGCAATGGGCGCCTGACTCTCAGAAGCGATCATAATCAGTTTGCGGACTTGTCGCTCCGCTTCAATTTGGGTTAATTCAAAAACTTTGGGGTCAAGCTCTTCAAGCGAGCCACGGACGAGAAAATCGGTCATCGGTATCTCCGTAAAATGGGGTGAATAGGATAGCAAAAGAAAAATATCAAGTTGTCAGACATTTCCTAAATTGTAGAACGAGAGCAGGCGAAGGTCAAGTGTAAAAAGGCATATTTAGGAACGAGAATTAAATAACATACAAATTTGTACCAGTTCTGAGCGGAAGGTAAACGGAGTGAGCCTGTAGTCGAAGTGCGTCGTTCTCTGGAAGATCGTCCTTCGACTACGCACTTCTCTATCGTTCAGTGCTCCGCTCAAGGGCTGAAAAGCTGCACTTTATTTAATCTTCATTTCTAAGCGAATAGACTACCCCGCCGCAAGCGGACGGGGTATCTGTCTATTCTAAAAGCACCTCGTAGTAGCGACTTTAGTCGCTCTGAACGGCTAAAGCCGTCACTACAAAAGTATTTTAGGATAGATTACTAATGCTCACGCCGCAAGCGGCGGGGTATTGAACCCATATATAGAATAAACAGACTACAAAAGTCTTTGAGACTTTTGTAGTCTGTTTATCTATCCGTCCCGCTCTGCCAAATAAGCCCCAAAGCCCCCTGCCTGCGGCGGCATCTCATAAAGAAAAAGAAGATGCTTATCATCGTAATCACTCGGCTTCCAATCGGGAAAATCAAAGGCGACTGCGACCACACGTGCGCCGGGTTTCAACTGTGCTGCTAAATCATCCTGAAAACGGATAGCGTGTTCGGGTGTCAGATAAGCAAAGATGACATCTGCATCAGACAAATCGGATTGATAGAAATTCTCGCGTCGCACACTTGGTTTGGGCTTGCTACCGCTAAAAAAACATCTCAGCCACGTAAACGCAAACTGCAAAGGACTCGCCTCGATGCCAATAGCGCATGCCCCAAATTCCTCTGCCGCCATCAACAGGATGCGCCCATCCCCTGCGCCGAGATCATAGAGCAATTCGCCGGGTTGCAGATTCGCCATCTTCAATGCGCGGCGGGCGCGCCGCTTCTCGGTCGGTACCCAGGGCAGCTTTAAAAAGAAAGGGCCAATTGCCCACAGTCCATAGATGAAGGTCACGATAGACGCAATATACAGGAGTAGCAGAAGAATCTTAAAAAGCATTACAGCACACCTAATGTAGGATCTGTCCTAAAAACAGTTTTGTAATTATGTGAGACTTGCAATGCGCTTGTGAAGCGCAATGCAAGTCGGGTTTTTAAGGGTGATTTCTCTTGCGCAAAGCCGACGTGCAACGCATCTTCCAGATGCAATGCACGTCTCGCCGTTTTCTAGGATAGATACTTAAATAAAAAAAAAACACCAACAGTCTATTCTAGCATGACCATTGGTGTTCGCTAAAGTTTAGACTTTCTTTACCGGAAACTGGATCTCAGTGAGAGTCTCATGATCCTGCTGGTCACCTTCTTCTGCGGGAGGCTTCAGATAGATCTCGCGGTAGGGGCTGCCTGCTATCTGATATCCGTTCTCCTCGATCCATTTCACCAAGGCTTCATAGGCGGTGCTGAGGGTTGCATAAGGTCCACGGTGGATGAGGGCGGCGACTTCTATGCCGGGCAACTCGCGAATCTTTACCCGTGTTTCAGCGTCGGGCATTTCTTTTTCAGCAACGGGTTCGCATACTTCTGCATCAATTTCCGGCTCATCGGAATGGTATAGGGTAAAGCAGGGGGCGATGGATTTGATTTTCTTTTCTGCGAGAGTGCTTTCCAACTCTCCCCAAAGCTGCCCTTGCGCAGGGTAGCTGGGAATCAGGTCGCGCACTGAAGCAATCTGTATATCGTCAACCTTTTTGACTACAACATCATAATCTGACATTTTATTCTCCTGTTCGATCTGTTTCAGCCGGGCAGCCACTCGTGCTAACTTCTCTTCTTCTTGTTGCATTTTTTCGCGTATCTCAATTTCTTTGATTCGTAGCATCCCACGGAGTTCTTCGACGGGGAGATCTTCTTTTAGAAGATGATCGATCTGTTCGAGAGATAGGCCTAAATCTTTTAGTGCCAAAATGCGGTTCAGACGAGAGAGTTGATTAATGGAGTAGTAACGGTATCCAGTAAAGGTGTCAATGCTGATCGGCTTAAGAAGCCCGATCTGATCGTAGTAGCGAAGGGTTTTTACCGGTACCTGGCTGAGTTTTGAAAAGAATCCAATTTTTATCATTTGCTATCTCAATATTGAGTGTCCTGAAAGCTTTCAATGGGAGTATACAGCCTCCAGTAAGAGGAGAGTCAAGTAATTATTGGAAGACTTCTTTTTTGATCTTGCGCAAGGCCAGCAAAGCGAAAATATTAAAGATAACCGTCCCAACTACGACAATGGGAAAACCAAAACTATATAGAAATGTACCCAAAGGAGCACCGATGCCGCGTCCAATGGAGAAGGTCGCGACATTGAATGCCATGAGGGTTGCACGAGCGGCGGGCATGATCTCGGTCATCATCGAAATAGAGCTCACAAAAGTGAACTCAAATGTAATGTAGAAGAGGAAGAGACCGATCAACGCCCCAAGAGTGCTTTGACCCAAAACAGGCAAAAGCAGTGCCGTCAACGAACTGAGAACCAGACCATAGCCGACAGCATGTTCTTTTCCCAGCCGATCCGAAAGTAATGCCACCAAACCTTCGCCGCCGACTTCGGAGAGACCGATCACTGCCGCGGATGCACCCAATGCTGCGATCTGTAAGCCAAAAGAATCTTCGAGCCAAATGCCGAAGATCAGGTTGACTAATTCATTGCCGATGGTCGCCCATAAAGTAATGCTGAGGCCAGCCATTGCCGGAATCGAGCTGAAAACCGCCCGAAAATTCATTTTAGCGGTAGCAGGCTGAACCACGCGCGGCTCATCCTTTGGGAGGCTGAATACCAGCAGCCCAAAAGTCAACAATGCGAGCAAAGCCAACAAGGGGAAAGGGGCGATCCATCCAAAACGTGCGATCAGAAACCCCGCCAGCGGAACACCGACAACAAAAGCGAGCGACCATCCCAATTCGGTGATGGCAATGGCGCGTCCGCGTTCAGCGTAAGAGATGCGGTCGCCAAGATAGGCTTGCATCGCAGGGTCAAAGATGAATTTGCCAAGAGTGGAGAAGAACATGGCAGCAGCGAGAGCGGGGAAGGTGGGGATAAAAACGACCAACCCCATGCTCAGGGTAAAAAGCACCAAACCGAGCAACATGCCGAACTTACGTCCGCGTTGATCGGCAATGGGCGCGATAAAGGGAACGAGCACACCACTGAATGAACGAATACTCATGACCATTGACATGCTGGCAAGGTCAACGCCGAGGGCACGAGCAAAGACACCCAAAAAGGGGTAGGCCATGCGATAGGCTGTATTAAAGATGGTGCGGATGAGGGCGAAGAGGGCGAGTTGCATGAGCAAAAATGGAAGACAGATTTGCGCGGACTGTGTTGGTTTTAGCAGATTTAAAAACTGTGAAAAACCGTCAGAGCAGCGTTATCCGCGCTCTATCCTTTCGGAAGAAAAAAACGTGTGACAAAATACGCCGAAAGCCAGGTTAGCAGGTTTAGCCCGACGAAAAATCCGATGATGGCCCAATTGCCAGAATTAAAGATCGGTGAAGGAGGCGGATGCATGATATTTTCTGCTGTGGCAAAGATGAAGCGCAAAGCGGCAATGAAAGCAATATTCGAAAAAGCGGTCAGCCAATTGATATTCAGCATCCACAGGCCAAGCTGGAGCAATAGGCCAACGATGGCGAAGGTCATCGCTAAACGGAAGCGTGGTTCGGCGAGGAAGAGACCGTTCCAGTTGGCTTGCATTGCCCACATCGAGAGAGGCAGATAGCTGATCCAGTAGAAGATACCGCTGCGCCCAAGGGCAGTCGTCCAACGATAGAAGGCTTCTTTGCGGGAGATGAGAGCGATCAACCCGATCAACGCAGCGAGGGCGAAGAGGAGTTCGGCGGTTAGCACCCATGCGCCATGCAGGTAGACAAGACGCACGTTTGCGCCAAGCGTGGCTTCTTCAGGACCAAAAAAGGTCATCACCACGATGGCTAAAATACTTGAAATAAACCAGAAGAGGGGGGATTTGGTAAGTTTAGACATGGGCATGATTTTACCCCCGTTTTTCACCACAGAGCACACAGAGAAAAACTTAAAAAGAACTCCGTGCCTTCTATGTACTCCGTGGTTAATTTTACGGTCGCAGCAAGACTTTCAATACCCCGCGCTGACTGGCATGCTCGAAGGCTTTCAAGCCATCTTCAAGCGGATATTCTGCCGCGATCATGCCAAGTGGATCAACCAAGCCGCTTTCGAGTAGACGAAGTGCGGGGGCAAAGGGTCCACAGCGCGAGCCGACGATATTGATCTCATCCACGACCAATGATGAAAAATTGACTTGCATATCGCCCTTATATGTGGATTTCATCACCAGCGTCCCGCGCGGACGAATGGCTTGCCTCGCTAAAGAAAAACCGGATGCCGATCCCGTTACATCTACCACCACATCCCAGCGCCAAGGCTGGACATCTGTCTCATCTATCAGATTGATCCCGCGTTCAGTCAGCAACCACCTTTGACGGGGGTGGCGGGCAACGACATTTAAGTCGGCGCCAGTGAGCTGCAAAACCTGCGCAATAAGCTGACCAAATCGCCCCGCGCCGATGACGAGTACCCGATCTGTTGGGCGGATATGCACTTCCTGCGTAATTTCCAACGCAGCGGCAACTAATTCGGTGAAAACGGCTTTTTCGTCAGATACTAAATCGGGAACCGGTACCAAGTTTCGGGTCGGGAGCGTAACGTATTCAGCGAAAATTCCATCTCTGTCATGGATTCCGAGCGTTGTTCGATCTTCGCAATGAGTCGAGCGTCCATTTTGGCATTGCTCACAATTCCCACAAGTGACGTTGATTTCGCCCACTACACGTTTACCGATCCAGCTTTTATCAGCACATTCAACCACTTCGCCGACAAATTCGTGCCCGGGCACACCCGTGAAGGGATAATAGCCACGCACCATTTCCAAATCTGTGCCGCAAATCCCCGCTAGCCGCACGCGGATGAGGGCTTCGTCTGCGTTTACGGGGTTTGATTGATTCTCTTTATAAGTCAGTTTTTGGTTTTCAAGCCAGAGTGATTTCATAAGATTTCCAATGGTTAGTTATTAGACGACTTCACCTAATTTATGGTGTCACTGTTGCGGTGGGGATTTCACCATCGACGGTGATGACAACGTAAACTGCTTCACCAAAAATTGTGCCCTCAGCATTGGTTAAACGCCAATAACCGGTATATCCGCCGGGGGTATCAGGAGCGATCAGGTTCACAGAGAATACGCCTGTCTCGCCACTGGCTACTGTTGTATTAATGACGTTATTTGTACCGCTCATTTGATCACCGCTTGAAAAAATAAGCTGGAAATCAGCTTCCCATTCACAGCCGCCTGTGTTTTTGATCTCCCAAGTTTTAGTAAATGCATCTCCCGGGTCAAAAAATGTGCCGTCCGGGATGGTGACATCACTGCCAAAAGCTGCATCATAACAACCAAACGCCGTCAAACTTGAAGATTCTTTTGTTGCAATGTTTTGCGGCGTGACTGTAGCGACCGGCGTGATCGTTGGCGCGACCGTGGCAGTTGGAACAGCAGTCGCAGTCTCGGTCGGGACAAGCGTTGCGGTTGGGATCTGTGCGAAGGCTGTCATTGCTGCGGCCGTAAAAATGGCTTCGGCTGAGACACTCTCATCAGTAGCAGTCGGTGTTGCGCTAACTTCTTGTTTACATGCAGTCAGTAATAAAGCAAAGGTTATAAGAAAGAGCACGAGCTTTTTCATATTATTCTCCAATTAGTAGCAACTTGACCATTTCAAGGTCGGTGCCGCTGATGCCCGCCAGCCGCACGCGGATTAATGCATCGTCTGCTTGGGCAGGTTTGGGGTGGTTTTCTTTATAAGAGAGGGTTTTATTTTCTAGGTAGAGGGATTTCATAGAAATTCCTATTTATTTAAATCCAAAGAAAGAGCTAATCCCACTTCAATAGCGTTCATTTCTTTTTCCGTCAAAATACCGATTTTTTCAATAAATCGGACCTCTGAAAGGGACCGGACTTGGAAAGTATCCGCCGCCGATTTCTTTCTTAACCCACTATGTGAAGAGGCTTCAATAGGAATTAGCCATTTTGCCTTCTCAAACTTTTCTTGCCACCCCGTGAGCGGAATAATAATTTTAAGCGGCAAAATGCCCACCGCATCTCTGCTTACGATCACGCAAGGGCGGCTTTTTTTTGTTTCTGAGCCGATTGTTGGGTCAAGATTGATCCGCCAGACTTCACCCCGTTTCATGCGAAATCATCCCCATCAATCGCAGTAAAAGCAACCAACTCTTCGTTCTCGCTATATTCACCATACAGCGCGTGAGCTGCATCGGCTAGTTCCTGCTCTTCTTTTTTGCGTTGATATTCAGCAAAAATATCCCGAACCAGTGCAGAGAAACTTACACCCTCGCTCTGGGCAATTGCATCTAAAAACGCTTTTTGATTTTCAGGGATCAGGAATTGAATTCTCTTGAGCTTATCTTCTTGCAGCATAATACGCACTCCTTTATCATACACATACAGTATACACACTTATCTCACTGTATGTCAATGTGGTTTATAGCTACTTTTACTCTTTTTCATCTTTCTTCTTCCCCTTCAAAGGGTATACTATGCCAATCTTAAATGCGCAGGAGAGTTTTTTATGAAAGGTGTCATCGCAGGCGGAGACGCACAAACCGTCGCAGCCGGAGAAGAGATTTTAGCTAAAGGCGGCAACGCCGTAGACGCAGCCATCGCCGCTGTATTTGCCTCCTTTGTCGCCGAATCGGTCATGACCAGTATCGGCGGGGGCGGCATCGCCATTGTTGGCGACATCAAAGAAGACAAAGCCGAAGTCTACGACTTTTTCGTCGATATGCCCTCCGGCAAAACCTCCCCAGATATGGATTTTCATGAAGTCCAATCAGATTATGGTCCCGCCCAGGATTCTCTCTATATCGGGCGCGCCAGCAGCGCTGTGCCGGGCATCGTCGCGGGTCTTTGCGCCCTCGCCAAAGAGCATGGCACGCTCCCTTTTAAGACCCTCCTCGAGCCAGCCATTCGCATGGCGCGCGAGGGTGTGGCGCTTTCCCCTTCGCAGGAATATGTGCTCGATTTTCTGACCCCCATCTACGAAGACACCGCAGAAATTAACGCAATGTATAAAAAAGGGGATGGATCGGCTTGGCTCGCGGGCGAGAAAAACGCATTCCCCAAGCTGGCAGAGAATCTCGCGCAACTAGCAGAGGAGGGAGCGCTCTCCTTTTCACGTGGTTCCCTTGCCCAAGCAATTATACAGGATCAAAAATCTCACGGCGGCCTGATCACCGAAGCGGATATGGCAAATTATCAGGTGCGCAATCTCGATCCGCTGCGCATCTCCTACCGCGATGTAGAACTTCTTTTCCCCGCCATGCCTTCTACGGGCGGCGGGTTGATCGCTTTCACGCTTAAATTGCTCGAATCTGTCAATTTGGCAGAGATGGAGCATCTTGGCGTAGATCATATCCGTGTCTTGGCAGAGGCGATGCGCCTGACGAATATCGCCCGCCCTCTTTGGGATGCGGAGGCAAGTTCGAGCCAAGAGCGTGTCGAAAGATTCTTAAACGAGAAACATTTGGGACTTTATCAACAGAAATTAAACGAGATTTTGCTGGGGGCAAACCCTCCCACAGAACCGCTTTTCGCCAAAGGCCCCGACCATACAACGCATATCAGCGTTGTGGACGCAGCGGGGAATTTTGTGGGTGTAACAACCACTGCTGGCGAGAGCGCGGGCTACGTGGTGGAGGGGACGGGGATTTGCATGAATAATATGCTCGGCGAAGCCGATCTGCACCCGCAGGGCTTTCACAAAATGCGTCCTGGCGAACGCTTAACGACAATGATGTCCCCCACGATTTTGTTAAAAGATGGTGCGCCGCAGATGGTGCTGGGCAGCGGCGGTTCAAGCCGTTTGCGCTCGGCTATTTTGCAAGCTGTGAGCAATGTAATTGATTTCAAAATGCCGCTCGAAGAGGCGGTACATAATCCGCGTATCCACTTTGGGGCAGGGGTTTTGCATCTCGAGGGCGGTATTCCTGAAGAACGGGCAGTGGCATTGGAGAAGATGGGCTATACCGTCAATCGCTGGAAAAATCTGAATATGTATTTCGGCGGCACGCACGCCGTTGCGCTGGAAAATGGACATTGGGTGGCGGTTGGCGATAGTCGTCGAGGTGGGGATGGGGCGATTGTGGAATAAGTATCTGCCCAAACAATTGGCGTTTTCAGAAGTGACTGTCACCTTTAAGGTGACAGTCACTTTTTTATCATCCAACTCCCCCCGTAAAACGGGAGAGAGCTATTTAACTGATGTTACGCACTGCTTTAATTCCATCATAACGCCCCCCTGCCCTATCGGGTTCCCCCCATTTTGAAAAGATAAAATAGGGGGAACCAGTAAAACTCAGTGTTTTTCAGAGAAAACATGCTTTTTAAGTCTAGCTCCTCCCCTAAATTCCACGCACTTGGAATTTGGGGGCACTCTTCGAGTATGCTACGCGAAGGCTGGGTGGGGGTAAGAACATGACCCGGCACATGACCTCCAGCACTGTTGAATATGACCCTCACAAGTCTATAGTATGGTCACTTGAAAGCAAAAGCCATTGCAAGCGAACGTAGCTCGTAATGACAGAAAAGTTATAAGGAGAATATCTGATGAAAAAAGGAAATATTACTGGCGGTTTGATCTTGATCCTGATAGGCGCATGGTTCTTAGCCGTTCAATTTGTACCCCAGCTCAAAGACTGGGCAGAAGGAAATTGGTCGTTGACCATTATCGGCATCGGCGCGGTTTTCCTCGTGGTCAGCTTGCTGAATAATATCCCCGGTCTTTCCATCCCTGCCTTCATTATCGGCGGGATCGGCAGCCTGCTTTATTACCAAAACGTGACTGGCGATTGGGGTTCATGGGCATACGCCTGGACATTGATCCCCGGTTTCGTTGGTTTGGGCTTGCTTTTCTTCAGCCTTCAAACGCGTGATAAAGGCACAACCAAAGCCGGCTTCATACTGCTCTTTATCAGCACAATTCTCTTCGCTGTTTTTGGTTCTTTCTTGGGCGCACCAAAAGCGATCATCCAATACTGGCCCCTGTTGCTGATCGTAGCAGGGCTCTGGTCGATGCTGCGCGCACTTACCGGCAACCGTAAAGAGAAAGTTTCTCAACCGAGCATCAAAGTTGTCGTTGAGCAGGACGAAGCCACGATCGAAGAAATGGAATAACAGAAAGAATAAATAAAATCACACAAATATGTTTCTGCGAGAAGAGCGTAGCTCAACGTGGCAGTCTCCACGACAAAGAAGGAGATTGCTTCACCCCGAAGAACATCGGAGTTCGCAAAGACATGCCTTTGAGTGAAGTTTACTAAAGGAGTACAACATGAAAACAAAATCAGCCTTTTGGGGCAGCCTTTTTATCCTCGCGGGTATCCTGCTGCTGCTCAGCAATCTCGGTATCCTGACCATCAATGTCTGGAAGTTGGTCTGGCCCAGCTTCATCATCGCCATGGGTGTCTGGACACTCTGGGCAACTACACGCGGTTCAGAAGCGCTCGATACGGAAGATCTATCCATCCCGCTTGATGGAGCCCAGCACGGGAAGCTCACACTCTCTTTTGGCGCCGGGCAAGTCCACGTCAATGCAGGTAGCGGCATGAATGAATTGCTCAACGGAACTTTCGTTGGTGGTGTCGAAGAACGTATCAACAAAAGCGACGAGCTTACCAAAGTCAACTTAAAACCCTCTACAGCCGATTTCATCCATACTTTCATGCCTTGGTCTTGGGGTGCACGCGAGTGGAAAGTTAATCTGAATAAAGATATTGCCTGGCAAATCCATTTTGAAATGGGCGCATCAGATACACAGGTTGATTTGACGGATTTACGCGTAACAGATTTGACGGTAGATACTGGTGCGAGCAATACCGAGATCACCCTGCCCGCGAATGCCGGGCAAACGCACGTGGATTTGAACGGGGGTGCTGCCTCCGTAGTATTCACCGTCCCCGAAGGGGTTGCCGCCCGAATCCAGGTAGACAGCGGTCTCGCCGCGATCGACGTTGACCGCAACCGCTTCCCGCGTGTTGGCGATTACTACAAGTCAGAAGATTACGAAACGGCTGTCAACAAAGTGGATATTAACGCCGATTTTGGCGCAGGCTCGTTGAGCATCCGATAGGAGCATTATCATGAAACGTTTCGATATGCGTATCGTTTTTGGGCTGGTCTTGATCGGCACAGGAGCCTTATTCCTGCTCGAAAATCTGGGAATTTTCCACGGTGGCATTGATCTTATGGGAGCAGCCATTCTTGGCGGCGCAGGCCTTACCTTTCTCTATGTATACTCGATCAACCGCAGTAACTGGTGGGCGCTTATTCCTGGCACAACCTTGCTAGCGATCAGCCTGAATATTCTTATTGCCCAACTCTTCCCTGCTTTGAGCAATATCATCGGCGGCGGGATCATCCTCGGCGGGATCGGCTTAAGCTTCTGGATCATCTTCCTGACTCATCGTAGTTTCTGGTGGGCGATCATTCCGGCGGGTGTGCTCAGCTCTTTAGCAATTGTCTCGGTGCTGGATGAGATCATCCCCGGTGGCAAAACAGACGGTCTCTTTCTTGTCGGGCTTGGGATGACCTTCATCCTGATCGCTCTATTACCTGGCTACGAGAATAACCTGAAGTGGGCTTATATCCCCGGTGGCATCCTGACCCTGATCGGCATCTTGACCTTGCCTTTCTTAAATAATATTTTCAATATCTTATGGCCCCTCGCTTTTGTCGGGGCTGGCGGATACATAATTTACAAAAATTTCAAAAACTAGAAAAAGCGCCCTCACCTCCGCATCGCTACGCTTGCTCCTCCTCTCCCGCTTTGCGGGAGAGGGAAATCCGAGCGAAGCAAGAACGGGTGAGGGCAAAAAGGAGAAAAAAATGACTACAGTACTTTATCGCAGTGAAAACGACCGTATGTTAGGTGGCGTCTGTGGCGGGCTTGGTAACTACCTTGGTGTTGATACGACCCTCGTACGCATCTTCTTCGTGATCCTTTTCTTTGGTAGCGGCATTGGTTTACTCGCTTACCTCGCCTTATGGATCATTGCGCCAAGTGAAGGATCGCTGAAGAAAGATCAAACCTGGGAAGAAAGCTTCAAAGACACCACCGACAATTTTTCGGAGCGTATGCAGGTTATTGGACAAGAGTTCGGCTCCGCTATGCGCACCCCGCATCCTAAAGCGGGTGTCATCGTTGGCGGATCATTGATCGCCCTCGGCGCAGTGCTTTTTGTTGAAAACCTGAATATCTATTGGCTGAGATGGTTATCCTTCGATGTGCTTTGGCCCGTTCTCTTAATTATTGCTGGCGGCGTAATCCTCGTCCGCCGTACACAAGGAGTTTCACATGAATAACAATGAATATCGCAATCGCGCGAGCTTCTTTTGGCCCGCGATCCTGATCGTCGTCGGCTTAGCCTTCCTTCTCCAAAATCTGGGCTTATTGGATGGCAACCTTTGGGATGGTATCTTCCGCTTCTGGCCCGTTCTGCTGATCTTGCTCGGAATCAACGACATGATCCGTAATCGTGGCATTGCAGGTCCCACCTTCACCATCGGGTTAGGCATCGTCTTTATGGCGAGCAATCTTGGTCTGCTCGGCTGGGATTCGTGGATGACCATCTGGCGCTTATGGCCCATTATCATCATTGCCGTCGGTCTTGAAATCTTCGCGGGACGCAAAAACATATTGGTTTCGGCAATTGGCGTGGGTCTTTCCCTAGCCCTGCTCGCAGGCGGATTATGGCTCTCTGGTGGTATCAGCGGCGTAGACAGTGTTGTCCCCGCAGGTATAACTGTGATCGGTGAAGAGATAGACCAACCCCTCGATGGCGCTAAATCTGCCAGCATCCGCATCGACTCTTCTGTGGGCGAACTCTCTGTAGACTCGCTTTCCGGTGACGAAAACCTGATCGAAGGGACGATCTACTCCGTCGAGCGCGAGACCATTCGCCAAGACTATAAGATGAACGGCGATGAAATCTCCTATTCCCTGTATAGTAATTGGGAACCTGGCTCATCTTTCAACTTCTCAGATAATACCCCGCGTCTCTCATGGGATTTATTACTCACTGAAGAAATTCCGCTTGATTTGAATATCTCTTTGGGTGTGGGCGAATCAAACCTCGATCTGAGCGATCTGCAAGTAAGCGCGGTTTCCCTAAACATCGGTGTTGGGCAAACTCGCGTGGAATTGCCAGCGGGCGAGTACGATGCCAGTGTGGATGGGGGCGTAGGGCAAACCATTGTGACGCTGCCCGATGAAGGGCAGATCACGCTCAGTGTCGATGGTGGTGTCGGCGAGATCGTCATCCGCATCCCCGATGATATGGCAGCAAAGATCTACGTTGATCGTGGCATTGCCGGGCTCTCTGTCCCCTCAGGGTATGTAGAAAGTGGCGGCAGCTACACCTCGACCGATTACGAAGACGCTACAGACCACGTTGAAATTCATATCGATCAAGGCATTGGCAATATTGCCATTCGCGAAAATTAACTAAAAGACATCAGGCTTCAGCGTAGTACCTATAGTCAAAAAACTGAAGTCTGATGTCTAAATCCTAAGCCTTATAAGGTATTATCTTCGTATGAAAGAACTCATCAAACGCTTCCCGTTTCTCAAAGAATTCGATTTCGGCGGTCTTAGCAGTGTTCTAACGGCTTTGGCTGTTGCCATTCCCAGCCTTTTTGATTATTTCAAAGAAGCGCATGAATATCGCTGGATCGCGCTAGGCTTATATTTTATTTTTGCTTTTTTTGCAGCAGTGCGGCAATATGCTCTGGTACAAAGCCCGCTCCCATCCAGGCTCTATTTAGGCATTCAGACCATTATTGTGGTCAGTTTATTAGCTTTGCCGCCCCATCATCAATATGTCATTATTCTCTTTTTCATCCTCAGCGCAGAAGCCACCACGCTCCAACCCAATCGAAACGGCTATTTGTGGATATTTCTCTTTGTCTTCATCACCACATTTGCGCTCTTTTTATTGGAAGGCAGCCAGGCAGTGCTCTACAGTTTGCCCATCTATGCAGGTGGCTATGTTTTCTTTGGTGTTTTCGCCGCGTCCGCCGCGCGTGCCGAAGCCGCACGTGCTGAAAGCCAGACTCTCTTACAGGATCTACGCGAAGCCCATCTCAAACTACAAACCTATGCTGCTCAAGCTGAAAGGTTGGCCGTTTCAGAAGAACGCAACCGCCTCGCACGCGAGATGCACGACACATTGGGACATCGTCTCACCGTCGCAATTGTGCAGCTCGAAGGTGCAGAGCGTTTGGTGGATGAAGAACCGAAACGCGCGCAAGAGATGGTTGCTACTGTTAAAGAACAAATGCGCGCTGCCCTGAGCGAATTGCGCAGTGCAGTTGCCACCTTACGCGAGCCGCTCCAGGCCGATCTTTCGCTCAAAAGCGCGCTTAAATCTCTCGGCGAAAACTTTCAAGCCGCAACCGAGATCGAAGTACAGATGGCATTTGCCCACAATATCCCCGAACTCCCCAACGAATACCGCGTAGCAATTTATCGCGCCGCCCAAGAATCTCTCACTAACGTACAACGCCACGCCCAAGCCAAACACGTTCGCATGAGTCTTATGCTCATCGAAAACGAGATCAATCTCACCCTGCGCGATAATGGTGTGGGCTTGCCCAGCAACGCCGATAAACTCGGCTTTGGCTTACGTGGCATTCAAGAACGCGCTGCCCAACTCGGCGGCAGGATGCGTCTCGAAGCCAACCCTGAAGGCGGTGCACAAATTTGCCTTTGTCTCCCTATCCCCTCGGAGGAAAACAATAATGATGCCTAATCTGATCCGCGTCCTGCTCGTGGACGATCAACGCCTGATGCGTGACGGTCTGCGCACGCTAATCGAACTCGAAACCGATCTCGATGTTGCTGGCGAAGCTGGGGACGGTCTTGAAGCAGTGACCGCCTACCGAAATCTGGGCCCCGACATTGTTCTGATGGATGTACGCATGCCCAATCTGAACGGCGTCGAAGCCACGCGCCGCATCAAAGCGGATTGGCCCGAAGCCAATATTCTCATCCTGACTACTTTTGATGATGACGAATATATTTTCGAGGGCTTACGCGCGGGCGCATCGGGATATTTGCTAAAAGATGTTTCAGGGAAAGAGTTAGCCGAAGCCATTCGTACAGTCGCCAACGGCGGAACGCTCATTGCCCCCTCGGTAGCGCGCAAAGTTGTTTCAGAATTTGCGCGGCTCAAACCGGCTGCCCCCACCAGCGCAAATTCGCTCCCCGAGCCGCTTTCAGAACGCGAGATCGAGATTCTCAAAGTCCTGGCGCAGGGGCGTACCAATAAAGAAATTGCTGACACTCTGCATCTTGCCGAAGGAACTGTTAAAAATTACGTCACCAGCATCCTACAAAAGATCGGCGCACGCGACCGCACACAGGCTGCACTAAGAGCAAGAGAATTGGGAATTTTGTAGCTTCGCCCCCTACTCTTCACTTCATTCAGAGCATTCCCCCAAATTCTAGAATTTGGGGGAATTTGTTTTTTTGCTGGTCTCCCCTAAATTCCGTACTTATAGAGAAAGAAAATAAAATTTACACAACCATGTCTCTGCGAGGAGGGCTTCAGCCCGACCTGGCAGTCTCCCTCACTGGGCGGAGATTGCTTCGCCCCGAAAAACATCGGGACTCGCAAAGACATATTATTATGTAGTTTCTAAATAAACTATCTATCAGAATTTGGGGGAGATACCCTTTCAGGGCACTTTGTCCGAAGGACAGAGGAGGCTAAGGTATAATTTGGAAAATCTTGTGTAGGAGGAAATAGAAGATGCCAAAGAGAAGACGAAAAGACAGTTCCGATGACTTTTACAAAAC
>JABGQU010000073.1 GCA_018648605.1 Anaerolineae bacterium
GAACTCTTCAGCCTCAGGTGAAATCATGGCAAAAACTTCTTCAGGGGTATGGGTGGTTTTGACATCGGGAAATTCGGCGAACAAAACGATCCCTTGGACCGTCCCTGTAGAAGGCATGCGATTGTTACTTACCGGAAAGCCTAAAAACACATCAGTCCGGGATGATGTATTGGGAAGTTTACATCTTTCGCTTGGGTGAGGTGTAGGGAACGGAGTTTTTGTAGGCGGAGGCAAAGTTGTAGATGTGGGAATAGCTGTCGGGGTCTCCGTTGGAAGGGAGGCCACTTCTTCAACAACAGGCTCTTCAGCAGGAACACTTGCTGTTTGGCAGGCGCCAAGCACCAAGCTCATAATAAAAAATATTGAAATAAATAGGTAAAATTGTTTTTTCGTCATTGCAGCACATTCTCCTTGAGAGTAGGGTGTTTTTATGAAAATATCTTATCTCATATTTTCATAAAAACCCATTCCCAAAGTTCATTTTTTATTGACAGATTTGTTAATAAAATTGCTAAACGTCTGTTAAATTGCTTTTTAGCCCTTGATGGCTATGAAGAGGATTCTTTATGAGGAGCACTCCCCATACCAAACCACGCACCGACGTTGGGATTCGGGGCAATAAATAATTTGTGGATGAAGATCGGCAATAAAACACCTGATACAAAAGCGATCAAAACAGTCAAATCATTTTGCCCGATATGGGGAACAAGTTTCCCGTTGACCATCTCCTGAATCGGAAGGTGGAAGATGAAAATGCTCATCGTCAGGCTGCCGAAATAGCTAAAAAGGTTCCCTAGTTTTGGCAGATTAAGTTCGATCTGGCGAGAAAGAGATAGGGTAAAAATAATCCCTGCGATAGCTTCGATGGTGTTCAGGATCGGGGATGAGTAGAGGCGTATTGCCATATCGACGGGGATATCGAGCGTAAGAACCATGCCAAAGAGGATAGCTGCTGAAGATAAGAAGGTGATCTTCGATGTAAAAAAATCTTCGGGGACGTGGCGGGATATCTCTCGGGCAAGGATAAAATAAAAGCCGCCGAGCAAGACCAAGTCTAGGCTCGCGGGCAGCCCATAAAAGCTCAGGGATTTTCCGAGAATCTCAACATCAAAGGTCCACGTATAGGGCAGGGGCAGAGTCCCTATCCATGGGGTAATGAGGAGAATTGCCCAACGCACCCAATTCTTTGAAATAGGTTTGGTGAATTTGTAGAAAAAATAGGCATATATATTGATGAGGAACAGAACTGGCAAAAACCAGAGTTGCCCCCAGTTGAGATAAGGTCCGGTCATATAGAGCGATTTAAGCAACCGGCTACCAGCAGTGACAAGACTCATTTTCCCGAAGAAAAAAAAGACACCGTAGATGAATAGGATAATGAAGATGAGGGGTTTGATGAGACCCTCGAAGCGTTTTTTGACAAGGGTTTTGAAAGGACGCTCAGGGTTGAAGAAGATGCCTGACAGGAAGAAAAATAAGGGCATGTGAAAAGCGTAGATAAAGCGATGCAGCATAGGATGGTAAGCATTTAAATCGTTATGACCAAGCACAACCAGCAGAATGCCGATCCCTTTGGCAATATCTATGTAATGGATTCTTTTTGGCATTACGTCTCTCCTCTAAATGGATTTCACGATTATAAACGAACTTCGCAGCCAGGCAGTTTGATTAGAATTTTGTTAGATATCTCAACAAAAAGGGCATTCGGCTTGACAAATCTTTTTTTTTGCATATAGTTAAGCACGCTTAACTAAAAAGGTAACTTAACTATGACTAACTCTATCCAATTTTCTCGATCCGTGCGCAAGTGGATGAATACCTTCGTCCACCGTTCGATGCGCGATTCGGCTCGTTTTGTGAAAACAAGCGAGATTTCAATGCCGCAATTTTTCATGCTGATGCATCTGCATCAACGCGAGCACTGCGGTATCTCTGACCTGAGCGAGCACATGGATACTTCCACAGCGGCTGTCAGCCAGTTGGTTGACAAGCTCGTACAGGCAGATCTGCTCTTGCGCAGCGAAGACCCAAATGACCGCCGCGCCAAAAAAGTGGAACTCTCGCCCAAAGGCAAGACTTTAATTGAAAAAGGCATCGAGGAACGTTATCGCTGGGTGAACGAAGTTTCAAATGCTTTATCGGATGAAGAAGCAAAGAAAGTTGCTGAAGCCTTCGAAATTTTAGGAAGTGCAATGAAAAGAATAGAAAGCGGAAAGTAGAAAAAGTAAAAATGTGATTCTGCGCAGAGGGCTTTAGCCCAACACCGTAGTCTCCCCATTCAAAAGATGAGATTGCTTCGCTTCGCAAATTCATCTCACTTACAACCTATGCAAAAACACCTTGTAGAGGCGGCTTTAGTCGCTCTGAACGGCTAAAGCCGTTACTACAAAGAAATTTTAAGATAGACATTTACATAAAAACCCGAAAAAGGAGAAAGACCAGCCATGCTTCGATTGGCAAAATACTTAAAACCCTATACAGCCCTGCTCGTGGCTACCGTCATCCTGTTATTTGCGCAAGCAAATCTGGATTTGGCGCTGCCAGACTATCTCTCGCGGATCGTTAACAACGGCATCCAACAAGGCGGCGTCGAGAACGCCGTTCCGCTCGCGATACGCGCGACAGAGATGGATAAGGTGACAGTTTTCATGAGCGCGGATGATAAAACCGATGCTTTGGATCACTACACCCTGATCGATACAGACTCACCCGAAGTTGCTACCTATGTGGAGATATACCCCGCCCTCGCAGAGGAAGCCGTTTACGTGCTGAATGAAGATGTGAGCAATGCCGAGATCGAGCGCCTGATCCCGGTCTTCGCCAAACCGCTCCTGACTGTCTCGAGCATCGAGATGGCGATAGCCGATCCCGAAATGGCCGCCCAAATGGGTGGTGGCGATATAGGCTTCGACATCACCCAACTCCCAGCGGGCATGGATGTTTTCACCATGCTGGGGCAACTTCCGGATGCGCAAAAAGCGCAAATAACGGAGAAAATCGACGCCCAGTTCGATGCGCTCGGGGAGAGTATGGTCGCTCAATCAGCGGTAGCAAGCCTGAAATCCGAGTATGAAGCGCTTGGCATGGATACAGCAGAACTTCAAAACGACTATATCCTGCGCATGGGCGGCATCATGCTCTTACTAACGTTGCTTTCCGGCGCAGCCACCATCGCGGTTGGCTTCACGTCATCTCGCACGGCAGCCGGCCTTGCGCGCGATCTGCGCCATGATCTTTTCCGCAAAGTGGAAAATTTCTCCAGCGCCGAATTCAACAAATTCTCAACCGCCTCGCTCATCACGCGCTCGACCAACGACATCACCCAACTTCAGACGGTGACCGTCATGATCATCCGCATGATCGTATACGCACCCATTCTTGCTGTCGGTGGCATTATCCGTGTTATCGGACGGGACGCCTCGATGACTTGGCTGATCGGCGTCGCTGTGATCTTTTTGGTCGGCATGATCATTACCGTTTTCTCGACCGCGTTGCCGAAATTCAAACTTATCCAGAAACTGACCGACCGCCTGAACCTCGTCTCGCGCGAGCAGCTTTCAGGCATGATGGTCATCCGCGCCTTTAACATGCAGCCTTTCGAGGAAGAACGCTTCGACAAAGCCAACATCGACCTGACCGCCAACAGCCTCTTCATCAACCGTTTGATGGTGGTGATGATGCCGATGATGATGCTCATCATGAACGTGCTTTCGCTGGCGATCATTTGGGTCGGCGCGCACCGTGTTGCCGAAGCCGCTATGCAAGTCGGCGATATGATGGCCTTCATGCAATACGCCATGCAGATCGTGATGGCCTTCCTCTTTATGTCGATGATGTTCATCATGGTGCCACGCGCCTCGGTTTCGGGGGAACGCATCGCCGATGTTCTCGACACAGAACTGTCCATCACCGACCCAGCCGAACCACGGGCGCTTCCGGCAGATTTCCGGGGCGAGGTCGAGTTCCGCAATGTCTCCTTCCACTATCCAGATGCAGATGCAGACGTCCTCCACGATGTCAGCTTTACCGCCAAACCGGGCCAAACAACCGCCTTTATCGGCTCAACCGGCTCAGGTAAATCCACCGTTATCAATCTGCTGCCGCGTTTTTATGATGTGAATGAAGGCACGATTTTGGTGGATGGGGTCGATATCCGCGAGGTCACGCAGCACGATCTGCGGGAGAAGATCGGATACGTCCCGCAAAAGGGCGTGCTTTTCTCCGGCACTATCGAGAGCAATTTGCGCTACGCTGACGAAAACGCCACGGAAGAGATGCTTGCTTCCGCTATAAATATTGCGCAGGTGACCGAATTTGTGTCTGGCAAAGAAGAGGGCATCCAAGCCGAAATCTCGCAGGGCGGTACGAACGTTTCCGGCGGGCAGAAGCAGCGCCTTTCGATTGCCCGAGCATTGGTTAACACCCCGCCCATCTACATCTTCGATGACAGCTTCTCGGCACTCGACTTCAAAACCGAAGCCGCACTGCGGAAAGAGCTTAAAGAAAAAACGGGTGACAGCACCGTGCTGGTCGTCACCCAACGTGTTGCCAGCGTGATGCACGCCGAACAGATCATTGTGCTCGAACAGGGCCGGGTCGTCGGCAAAGGCACCCACGAGGAATTGATGAAATCTTCTGAAACATATATAGAAATTGCGGTATCGCAACTGAGCATGGAGGAATTATCATGATGCAGCGCAAAGATACCCGTCAAAGTAGTGCAGGGCCACGGCGTGGCCCCGGTAGCCACATGGCAGCCATGATGAAAGGCGACTCCGCCCGCGACTTTAAAGGCTCGATGAAAAAACTGGTCGAGTACCTCGGCAAGTACAAACTCACGGTTTTGATCGTGATGGTCTTCGCCGTCGGCTCCACGGCTGCCAATATCGCCGGTCCTAAATTGCTCGGTCAGGCCACCACACGCCTCTTTGAGGGCGTTATCGCGCAAATGAATGGTACAGGTGAGATCGACTTCACCTATATCGGTCAGATCGTCGGCTGGACGCTTGCTCTCTATCTGCTCTCGACCCTTTTTGGCTACATTCAGGGTTGGATCATGGCAGATGTCTCGACCAATATCGCCTACCGTTTCCGCCGCGATATCGCCGAAAAGATCAATCGTATGCCGCTGAAATACTTCGACAAAACATCCCAAGGCGAAGTCTTATCTCGCATCACGAACGATGTGGATACGGTCAACCAGACCCTCAGCCAAAGCCTGAGCCAGATCATCACCTCTGTGGTAACCGTGATCGGCGTGCTGGTAATGATGTTCTCGATCAGTTGGATGATGACGCTCGCGGCTTTGGTCGTGATCCCGCTCTCGGGCGTGGTCGTCGGCGTGATCGTGAAACAGTCACAAAAATACTTCAAACAACAGCAGGATTATCTTGGGCATGTCAACGGGCATGTCGAGGAAATGTACGGCGGTCATATCGTCATGAAAGCCTTCAATGGCGAGAAGAAGAGTGTTGAGACCTTCGATACATATAACGATACACTCTACGACTCAGCCTGGAAATCACAATTCCTTTCGAGTCTGATGATGCCGCTGATGCGCTTTATCGGCAATGTTGGCTATGTCTTCGTGGCGATTCTTGGCAGCTGGCTGGCAGTGCGCGGCACGATCACAGTCGGTGAAATTCAAGCCTTCATCCAGTATGTGACTGCCTTCACCCAGCCACTGACCCAGCTTGCGAACATCTCGAATATCTTGCAGCAGACCGCTGCTGCTGCCGAGCGCGTCTTCGAATTCCTTGAAGAACCCGAAGAAGTGGTCGATACCGAGACCCCTATCTCGCTCGACAAAGTCGATGGAAATGTTGAATTCAAGAACGTGTGCTTTGGCTATGATGCCGAAAAACCGGTCATCAAAAACTTCTCAGCCGTTGCGAAACCCGGACAGAAGATCGCCATCGTCGGGCCGACCGGTGCAGGCAAGACGACTATCGTCAAATTGCTGATGCGCTTCTACGATATAGATGATGGCTCGATCTTGGTCGAAGGACACGATCTGCGCGAGTTTACGCGCCAAGATTTGCGCCAAAAATTTGGCATGGTGCTGCAAGACACCTGGCTCTACAACGCCAGCATGATGGAAAATATCCGCTACGGGCGGCCCAATGCCACAGACGAGGAAGTCGAAACGGCTGCCAAAGCGGCACACGTGGATCACTTCATCCACACCCTGCCGGATGGCTATGATATGGTGCTCAACGAAGAGACCAGCAATATCTCGCAGGGACAGAAGCAGTTGCTGACCATCGCACGCGCCGTGCTGGCTGACCCTAGCATCCTGATCCTCGACGAGGCGACCAGCTCAGTCGATACGCGTACCGAGGTCTTGATCCAGCAAGCGATGGATAAGTTGATGGAAGGGCGCACCAGCTTCGTGATCGCCCATCGTCTCTCCACCATCCGCGACGCGGACTTGATTCTCGTCATGGACGAGGGTGACATCGTCGAACAAGGCTCCCACGACGCATTGTTGGAGAAGGGCGGGTTCTATGCCGAGATCTTCAACAGCCAGTTTGAACGGGTTAGTGTGGAGTAGAGGATTAAGGAGTAGTTGATTAGGTAATTAGGGAAAAGAAAACCGCGTGATCTCTTGACCACGCGGTTTTTGTTTAGCTTATAGAGTAAGCCATGAGTTATTCCCCTCTAAAAATGTAGTTGTTATGATATTCAAGAAATTTTAATTTAGGAGCAAATCTACTTGGCAAAGAGATTCTTTCCCCTTCATACCTTAAGATGAGATCATTTATAGCAGTATCCGCTTTATGAGATTTTAAAATAGGTGATACCTTCACCCTATAGTCAGTCCCCACAGTTAGCAGTCCACGATCAAATGCACGGTCGTGGATTGCATTAAGACATAAACCATTTTGTGGGTTTACACGGTTTTCAACATCAATAGACCACGGGATAATGTGGCTTGCGTTCAGAAGTTCTGGTATATCTAAACCAGTGATACAACATTTTGAACTATATGCAGCAAGAATTGAGCTTCGAAAAAAAAATTGATTGACTCTTACTTTCACCGTTCTCTCACGTTCCTCGCCTTGTGGGATGTTGGAGACATCATCAGTTACTAATTCATCAATCGTTTTGTTATGGATTTCAGCAAGGAGAACTTCACTTGCATAGCTTAGATTTTCCCAATCTCGATGAAATTCATCCCAGACTTCTATTTCCTGTTTACTACCATGAGATGCCCCTTTTATGCCACGTTTTCCTAAGGTTGGGTCAAGGCGAGCAAAATTTACGAGTTTCCATGCTACGGCTGAAGGTGTACGACCAAGAATTTCAGCTAAAGCAATAACATCTGGATTTTTATTATGCATCCTCCCAAAAGGAATTTTACAATATAGGTTGAAGGCTATAATTAATTCTTCTCGAGACCAATTCTTTCTTGCCATACTACATCCTTCTTAGCAGCAAAACACTTTGAAAGCCAATTGTATATTACTACGCAATACATGATTAGAAAAGTTGAAGGATTTCAAAGTGTTTGTCAAAATCTTTCATAAGGACTGAAAATCACACGGGGTGGTGATATTGATTCCTCGGCGGTGAGGACCTCTTTGATGGTGGTAAAAGCATTCGGAGCTACTTAGCTACCACATGTCAGAGACCTAATCTCTATTGAGCTACCAACAATAAATCGATCAAAAAAGTTGGGCTTTCTTCGATCAGTCTTTCGGCTGCTTCTTCCGAGTTTGTTAAAATAACAAAGCCGATGTTAAGCTCAGGGATAAACCCGATAACACTGAGATAATTGTCGTATGCTCCTTCATGAGCGATCAACGCCACGCCCTGATATTCCTTTACTTCCCAACCCATGCCGTAATCTTCCAGATCAGGCTTCCAGGTTTCAGTGAGATTTTTCTCTGAAACGACGCGCGTTCCGTTTGGTGCTTCCCCGTAATTAAGCTGGGTGCTGAGATAAAGTGCCATCTCATGTACATTGACTTTAAGCGTGCCTGAAGGAGCCAAAGAATCGCCATCGAAATCTTCAGAATCAGCTTCTACTGGAGAGCCACTCCCATTCAAAACATAGGATTTTCCATAGTGCGGATCATTTTCTATCTCACTCACACGAACAACCGCGTTTCTCATCCCGATCGGATCAAGGACTTTCTGCTTCAAAAGACGAGCATATCCATCATATAGATCATCGTAATCGCCATCATTGACGAATACGCCCAGATAACCAGCTATTGAAGCCGAGATGTTGCTGTAGCTGAACTCTTCACCCGGCATTGCAAATAAGGGCGTATCGGCAACAAAGGTAAAAAGATCATCAGCCTCTGCACTATCAATATCAAAAGAATCTTCCGCATCATCCGGAATGCCGCTCTGCATACTGAGAAAATGCCGCATAGTCACCATTTCTGTTGCTTCAGAGTCAGAAAGTGCAAAATCAGGATAAATTTCGACAACGGGCGTATCCCAATCAAATAAACCATCGTCAACCAGCGTCGCGATCATCATCGCAGTCATCGATTTGTTGGTTGAGCCAATATGAAAGAGGGTCTCAGGGGTTACAGGAATATCATTCTTTACATCTTGTAAGCCAAAACCTTGCATGAAGACTGTTTCACTTCCCTCCACGATGGCTACAGCCACACCTGGGATGCTTTCGTCTTGCATGACTTCCTCAATAAAATCGGCAAACTCGTCAAATTGGCTCTCGTCGTTTTGGGTCGGAACCTCCCTTTCGGGTTCAGTAGCAAGTTCAATCTCAGCTTCAGGAGCAAAATCAACATCAGATAACCCACATGCGATCATAAATATGGATACTAATAAGGATATACCAATAAACTTTAGTTCCTTTTTCATAAATCTTATTCCTATATAGTTTCGTGCGTATTAGTCAGTTATTAAGAGTATCGCGATTTATTCTACTACTCTTACCTTATATATAAATAAAGAGATTGGCTCGAAAAGAAAGTCCATGCTAAACTCTAGTATATTTCTTTCGCCAAAAGAAAAAGGAGCCCAAGGATGAAAAAGCTACGCGGACTTAAGCATCGAGAAATTCAACTAGATCTAGACCTTTATCGAGTAGACGTGCCTATCCCCGGTTTGGCAGGTGTCTCCTTGAGTGTGATCGATATTCATCCCGACGGAGCGGAAAAGGCAATCATTTTCTTACACGGATTTGCAGGCTGCGCCGAAACCTGGGAATATCAGATCAATCATTTTGCGCTCGAATATCGCGTCATCGTCCCCGATTTGCGCGGACATGGTCAGAGCGATGCTCCTTTTTCAGAATATACGATGCCGGAATTGGTCAGCGATATCAACGCCGTTGCCGATGCGCTGGATCTGCCCGAAAAATTCATTCTCGTTGGACATTCCTTCGGTGGATCGATCTGTATTGAATATGCTGCCGCTCATCCGGAGCGTCTCGAAAAATTAGTTTTGATCGCTACAGCGGGCGAATACCCGCTGCCGAAAAGTGCTTCGTTGCTCTCCAAAGTCCCCGTCTCGGTCATCCGACCCTTCTGGAAATATCGTCCACGCTGGAACGCAGAAGTTCATGTCCTGAAGCGGATGATGCTCAACAATATGGGCAAATGGAGCGGATGGGAAGCTCTGCAAAAGATCACCACAGAGACGACGGTATTAACGGGTCAATTTGACAGCTATTTCCCGCGTTGGGCATTTGACCGTGTCAGCGAGGGGATTTCCGGCGCCGATATTATTGATGTAGGCGCATCGAAGCATAAGGTGCAACTTGAACGTCATCAAGCCGTTAACCGCGCCGTTGAGCGTTTTATTCATCAAGGTGGCAAAGGGAAAGGCTCTTGGCGTGAGCAAGGCTTACGCACCGACTTGGCTATCCAACGCCCCTGGCTTAAAAGTTATGGAAAATATACGCCCATAACCTGCCCCATCCCCAAGCAACCTTTGCATAAATTCCTGGAAGCCGCCGCAGACCGCATCCCCAAACGGATAGCGACCATCTTTTACGGCTCAACCTTAACTTATCAGCAACTGGATCGGCGCGTAAACCAATTTGCTCACGCCCTGCACGGACTCGGTGTCCGCCCGGGAGATCGCGTGATGGTCGTGATGCCAAATATGCCCCAGATGATCATTGCCTATTATGCAACGCTTAAAATTGGCGGCGTGGTCGTACTCCCCAACCCCGATGCGAAGGCGGCGCAGATCGTGGAGCAAGTCGAAGAGACAGGCGCAAAAGTGCTCGTCACGCTTAAAGATTTTGCCGGCTTGGCAAATAAAGTTCAGGAAGAGAACGATGTAAAGGTTGTTTTAGCGAATATCCGCGATGTGGTTTCAGGACGGATCTACAAAGAATTATTAAAACGCTGGCATGTAGCCGGTTTTGGCGAAGGTGAAACACCCTGGGTGGATGAAGGGCAAACGATGGAAGCGCTTATGCTCGACGCACCCCAAACCCGCCCGGATGTGGAAGTGGAAGGCGATGCGTTGGCAAATATCCTCTTTACCAGCGGCACAACCGATAAACCCAAAGGCGTTTGTCTGACACATACAAATCTGGTTGCCAATTCTCTCCAAACACGCCATTGGATTCCTGATGTTCGATACGGCAAAGAAATTTTCCTCTCCGTTTTGCCCCTAACGCATAGCTACGGCATGACAACGGCGATGAATATTCCCATCGTCATCGGGGCGACCATCGTTCTTTTGCCCGTTTTTGAAATTCAGCAGGTGCTTGACCATATCAAGGAATATAAGCCCAGCGTTTTCCCCGGTGTCCCCTCCATTTATGCCGCCATTAATCACGCGCCCAATGTGCGTGAATATGGGCTAAACTCCATCAAAGCCTGTATCAGCGGCGCGGCTCCGCTCCCCGTTGAAGTGCAGGAGGCTTTTCAGAAACTCACACGTGGCAGATTGGTCGAAGGCTACGGTCTTACAGAAGCTGCACCAGTCACGCACGCAAATCCGCTGCGCGGAGATGCAAAAACTGGCTCCATCGGCATCCCGATTCCCAACACCGATGCTAAAATTGTCGACCTTGTTCGGGGTCACGATCTGCCTCCGGGGCAGATTGGCGAACTACTTGTTCGGGGTCCGCAGGTGATGAAGGGCTATTGGCAAGCCGAGGGCAAGAGCGATCCCGACACATCCTTCACCGATGATTGGCTGCATACGGGCGACGTTGCCGTAATGGACGCGGATGGATTTTTCAAGATCATCAGCCGCAAACGCGACACCATCATGGCTGGCGAGTTCAGCGTTTATCCGCGCGATATCGAAGAAGTCCTCTACGAAAACTCGAAGGTACTCGAGGTGGCAGTGGTCGGCGTGACGCGCAAGGGTTGGCTCGGCTCGAAGGTGAAAGCCTTCGTGGTGCCGCGCCCGGGCACGACACTCTCGGAAGAAGAATTAATGGAACTCTGCCGCAAACGTCTCGATGAATATGCCGTCCCCTGGGAGATCGAATTCAGGGAGACCTTGCCAAAATCTTTTGTGGGGAAGGTGCTGCGCCGGATGTTGGTGGAGGAGTAAAATACAGCTCCTGAGCGGAGGGCTTCACGATAGTGAAGCAGGCAGACGAAGGACGGATTCTCAAGAACCGCTCTTCGTCTGCGCTCTGCTCCGCTCAGAGACTGGATATTGTTTTTATGGATAAAACTTTTCTGCTTCGCTCTTTATTTCAACTTGCTTCCGTTGGAGCAACAGTTTTCCTCGCCTTTGGCGTGATGCTCTGGCTCCAACCCGGATGGCTGATTACCCATTTACGCAAACAATCGCCCGATGTACTCTACTCTGTCGAAACGGACGAGAAAGTCGTTGCCCTCACCATCGACGATGGTCCCGATGCTTGCGGCTCACCAAGAATTCTCGATGTTCTCGATGAATATGATGCCCACGCTACCTTTTTCTTGATCTCAGAACATATCCCCGGCAACGAAGAATACGTCGAGCGGATGGTCGCTGAGGGGCATGAGTTGGGCAACCACCTTACAGCAGATGAGCCAAGCATCTCCTTGAGTAATGGAGAATTTGAAAGAGAACTGCTCAAAGCCGACCAGGCACTAACGGAATATGTAGATGATGTGCGCTGGGTACGTCCCGGCTCAGGCTGGTATAACGAAGAAATGCTCGCCACGATGGAAAAACACGATTATCAATGCGCCTTAGGCGATGCCTATCCTTACGACCCGCAGATCAGCATTTATTGGTTCTCCGCCTATTATGTCTTGGGGAATGTGAAGCCCGGCTCCGTTATCGTGCTGCATGACTATAACCGCCGAGGCGGGCGCACAACAAAAGCGCTCGAGATCATTCTGCCAAAATTGGCTGAGCGAGGATATAAAGTAGTAACCTTATCGGAGTTAGCCGGGATCCAAGCAGGGGAATAACTCTCGAACAAGAATTAATAAAATAGCAGGAGCAAAACATGAACTGGTTAGCACTCACCCAACAAGAATGGCTGGACATAGGGATTTCTGTATTAATCTTTCTCGTCATAGCTTTTCTAGGACGGAGGCTCATCAAATTTATCTTCAAACGGGTTATTCGCCGCCTTATAAGCCAAACTAAAACCACTTTCGATGATGTTCTTCTAGATGCAATTGCACCGCCCTTTTTTTGGCTAGCACTGGTATATGCCTTCAAGTTTTCTCTCAATCGTCTCGATTTCATCTTCGATCAACTCAATTTTGACCTCGCCGCCTTCTATTTCGTCCTCTTCTGGCTAATCGGCTCGATCATCGCATGGCGTCTGGTCAACAGTCTTGCTAAATGGTACGAAAATCAACTTTCCGTCACCCGTGAGATAGAACTGGGCGAGCAGCTAATGCCCTTCTTCCGCCGTCTCATGCTAATAACCCTGACGGTGATCATCGCGATCATTTTTCTCGATTATTTCAGCATCGAAGTCAGTGGATTCGTTGCGACCTTGGGCATAGGCTCACTGGCAATCGCTCTGGCTGCACAAGCAACATTGTCAGATACGATCAATGGCTTCGTCATCATGATCGACCGCCCCTTCAGGATCGGTGACCGAATCGAGCTTCTTGAGTTGAGTACTTGGGGAGATGTAGTCGATATTGGTCTGCGCAGTACACGCATTCGCACGCGGGATAACCGCATGATCATCGTTCCGAACTCGGTTATCGGCAAAAGCTTGGTAATTAACCACTCCTATCCCGATACGCAGTATCGCATCCAAATTGAAATTGGCGTTGCCTATGGCACTGATCCTGAATATGCACGCAAGGTAATTATTGACGCAGTTTCGCAAGTTGAGGGTGTTCTACAAGACCATCCGGTAGAAGCCCTATTTCTGGCGTTCGGTCCTTCTTCGCTCACATTCCGTGTCCGCTGGTGGATCGAATCTTATGTTGATACACGTCGTATGTTCGATAAAGTGAATACCGCCATGTACAAAAAACTGGCTGAAGCTGGCATTGAGATCCCTTTCCCACAGCAAGTCGTTACATACAAAATGGATATAGAAAAGGGTGAGGATAACTTTTTCCCCAAGGAAGAATAACCGCGAGACAAAATAAGTTAATGGCGTGTTCTGCCCTCCCTCGTTAGCGGGGGAGGGTTTGTTTTAAGGTTATATCTGTTCTGCAACGAAACTTTAAGGTTCACCTCTTGACTTTTTAGAACAATTGTTCTATATTCTATTTACCCTAGTATCAACCTTTTTCCACATGGCGTTTTCACCCATAAAACTTAAGGAGGCAGCCATGAACAAATCTTCAATTCGACCTTTCTCAGCTCTCTCAACCAGCAATCTGCAACGCGGGCAGCTTTTCGGATATATTCTGCTCGGCGCATTGCTTTCTTTTGAGATCTTCAATTTCGGTACGACCGATTTTGCCCTACAAGATTTACTGGGCGATCTACGTTTTCTAGGGCTGCGATGGGCAACCATTCTCTCCCTGGCTTTCTGCGGCATCGACTTTGCAGGCATTGCACGTCTTTTCACTCCCGAACAGGGTAGTGATGAGCCTGCCGAGGTCTGGTATCTTTTCGGGGCGTGGCTGCTTGCCGCCGCCATGAACGCGATGCTGACTTGGTGGGGTGTCTCGGTCGCGATGCTTGAGCATCCCGCTGCAGGGAGTGCAATTCTTACACAGGCGACCCTTATGAAGGCTGTGCCGATCTTCGTAGCCTTCATGGTCTGGCTGACACGTGTGCTTATTATTGGTGCATTCTCCATTGCCGGGGAGCGAATCTTCAGCATGGCAGATAAACCTAAACAGGCTGTAAAGAAAGTTAGTTACAGCAAACCCAAAACAAAGAGCACCTACAATAAGCCACGTCCAGCAACGCAGGCCTTCCGTCCTGCGCCGAAGCAACAGAGCGCATTCTCTCCCCCTCAGCGCTCCGAGCCACGTGCCGAGCCAACTTATCATCCTGTTGGCATGGCAGCTCGCTCAAACGATGACAATCAACCCCCGTGGAGGTGACCTTAGCGCATTAAGTTCTTCTTGTCGAACAGATTTCATCCAAAAATAAAGCAGGTTCAGCGAAATGGCTGAACCTGCTTTATTTTTATGATGGTACGCACGTTACCCCCACCTAGCCTCCCCCGCAAGCGGGAGAGGGACACGCTATCCTAGCGTACTTTCGCCGTCTGTCAGGAGATAAAAGCCACGTGAATTGCCCTCGCTGCGCTCGTAAAGAAAATCGGTAACGATATAGCCCATAGCAAAAGCTTCTTCAAAAATTTCTCGTGTGAAGAAACGCCAGTCACGTGCAATGGCGGGGGAGGTTCTGCGGATCAATTGGAAATTGCTCGGGATCTCGACAAGGAGCAGGCGTTGCTGGGGACGGGCATATGTATTGGGAGGCATCAGCAAGCTAGAGGCCGCGTCCGTTTCGGGGGCGTATAGAAATTGGGCATCTGCTTTGCGGTAATCATCCAAACTTACGCGGGTAAAGTTCTCTTCATCTAAATGAAGATGAACACGGCGCGTGTTAACCCACCAATCCACTTGAAAACGATCTGATGCCAAACCTGCGTTGAGTTCATCGACCATTTCGCCATATTCTTCACGGCGATAGGTGTTACAGACCGCACCGAGGCGAGCAATATTGAGACGAGCGTTTGGGCTAAGAAGAGGGTCGTATGTCCAGGTAACGAGATCGAGCCCCTGCTGGCGCACCATTTGCCATTGGGCTTTTTTGAGTGCGAAGCCAATGCCCTTACCGCGATGATCGGGATGCACGCCCATTTGATGCGAACAATGTTTTAATTTGCGCCCCTGCGGAGTATCGGTAAATCCGGGAAAGCCAAAAGTGAGCCCGATCATTTCATCGTTCTTGAATGCCCCAAATGCCAGCCCGCCATTATGAATGAAGGTGACAAGAATATGCGCAGGCACAACGTCGGCGGGTCCGCCGCGCCAAATCTTGTCGACCAGTTTTCCGAGTTGGCGAATTTCTTCGTGTTTTTCAAGCAGTCGAATGGTATAAGGTGGCATTTTTTGAGTTAGGCTTTGCGGCGCGATGCTTTGCGCAGTTTCGTCAGCCAGCTTTTCCTGCGCAAATAATCAAGCCGATAAGTGAAGCGCGCGGGCATCAGCCCAAAGATGCGCGGCAGCGAATCTGTTTCACAGGTGCGGTCGGTTGCCAGATAATCGAGAAAGAAACCTGAAACAGGATATTTCGGAAAAAAGGCTTGCAAAAGCACATTTAGCACACGCAAGATCGGTGTAGATGCCGGTAAAATCAGGCGTTTTTTCCCCGTTGCCGAAAGAATAATTTCTATGATCTGGTGCAACGTGAAATATTCGCTGCCGCCAATCTCACGCATCTCGTTTTCAAACTCCGGGTTTCCGAGCGACCAAAGTAAAGATGTTACCAGATCTTCGACAAAGAGCGGTTGCAAACGCACCTCGCCCTTACTTGGGAGAAAAACCACTCCCGGAGCAATACGCACCAGATGCGCAAGCGATTCGGTGAAATTGTCCCCCGGGCCAAAAATGATGGATGAGCGCAGGATGGTGTAATTAACCTTCCCGTTGCGGATATGCTCCTCAGCGATCCCCTTTGCTTTGAGCACCGGAAACGCGGACGCTCGATCTGCACCAAGGTGGCTCAAATAGATAATTTGCTGGACACCTGCTTCGCCTGCCGCCTGGACAAGGGTACGCGTCCCCTCGATGTCGGTTTCGAAAAGTTGATTACTGCTTTCGCCCCCTGCAAGATGATAGATATGATCTACCCCACGCAATGCAGCGCGCAGACCACGTAAATCGGTCAGACTAACAACCGATACTTCGACAGGCACACCTTTTGGCAGGCGCGGATTTTTCGGCGAAGGACGAATTAAAATGCGGACATCGTGCCCGGCTTCGACGAGTTGGCGCGCCAACGCCCGCCCGACAAAACCGGTTCCGCCTGTGAGGAGAATCATGGCGAGGATTATACCCTTTTTGCCCCCCCTGTCCTGCGGACAAAGTGCCCCGCAGGTAGGGCAATCGCATCTAATTATTGCCCCTGTAAGACTTTGAGCAAATAATCGTTATTCCATGCCGCTTGTAATTGTTTTGCTCGCACGCCGCCCTTTGCTGATTTCTCCTGCTTGAGCAAATTGAGCGCAATATGCCTAAGCACAGCAAAGTTTTCAGCAGCATGACCTTTTCGCACACGACTATGATCTTCTTTTAGGGCAACATCCAAAACCCAATGGAGTTCGTTTTCTATACTCCAATGTCTCCGTGCCACCATCAACAGATGCTTGGCATTACTGGGCAAGCTGGAGATGTAATATCTGGTTTTGATAGAAGTCTTTTTGCTTGTCATTCTGGTTGATCTCACCATCGCTATGCTTGTCAATCCTTTCCATTTGCCAGCATCTTTCAAGCTCTGAATGTACCCTGCATCCGAAATACTCCAACATTCTCGTATTTCTATGCGGCCATGACCTTTATCGGTTGTCTCGGCATGGTCATAAGGGGCATCTTTGAAGTTTTTTCTTTGGTCATATTCAAAAAGCCAGGCAATTTCTTGGTGGAGTTTT
>JABGQU010000074.1 GCA_018648605.1 Anaerolineae bacterium
TGGTGATGGCTGGTTTCTCGAATAAAACTGGATAATAAAAATATGCCATAGCCTAACCCTAAAACCAAGAATGTTTTTAGATAGTGGTGGATATTTTTCGACAAGGCAAATTGCACCACCCGATAAAGAAGATATCCAATACCTACGGAGACTGCCAATTCAAAAACCAACAACCCAATAAAGCTCAAATTAAAGGGCAAGTTTGTTAAAAGTGCATCAGCAATGGACGAGTTCACCCCAAAGAGCACAATCACAACCACGTCCATGAGCATCGTAACACCCAGAACAGTTTTGGTAAAAGGACCTCTGGCTCGTAGCTCGTTGACGATCGCGATTGCAGATGAGGGAGAGCGCGCTACCAAAATTGCACCGCCCAAAAGAGCCACAGCAATTCGCCCTGTTGTGGGCATGGTTTGCATGAAGGGCAAATAATCAGCCAAAAGTAGAATAGCGAGTGCGCTGATGGGAAAAGTAATTAGAATTTGCCCTGCCGTACTCCACGCAATACTTTTCATGCGATCGCGGAGTTCCTTAATATAAAGCTCATTTCCGGCAGCAAAGGCGATGATGGCTAGAGCAACTTCATCAACAAAACGCGCGCTCGCGATTATCTCAACTGTAATTAAGTTGAGAATATAAGGCCCTGCAATGACACCGGTAAATAAAAAACCACTAATCAATGGTAATTTGACTTGTTTGAAAAAATACCCGATCTGCTTTGATGTCAACGCGATCATCATAAAGCTGGATACATAAATCAGATTTGTCGTCAAGTTTTCCATAAAAATTCTAATCCTATAAAATTGCACACCCATACGAGATTTATCTCGCATCAAGAATTGGATAAGCTTTGGTTGAATATTTTGTGATGAAGTGCTTTTGGATGAAGAGCCGTTTCACACTTATCCTTAACTTGGGTGCTGGACTTCAACATTTTCTTGGCGTAGATTCTCTTTTGTTCACGCCAAGAAAATGTTAAAGTGTGGCTCACATGCCAAAATCAAGTGCGATGCGGCTTCATATGCCCACTTAGAGATGGCGCAGTTAAATATATCTGCTTACCCAAATTAAGGAATCACTAGACCTCTTGCATAAGCCCTAGTAGCAACGTTCCGGGTTGTCGGTAGATTCTTATAGACTTTTGAAATAAAATATCTACGTCAAGCTCCAAAGTGCGGCATGACTTCTTTGGGTAGAAGAAACCCAAAGAAGTCATGATCACTATCTCTTTTCACTGTTTAATCCATAGACTTCAAGCAGAGGGGCGATGAAGAGTAATCCAGAATTGGGCTTTTCGATCCCGCCCACGGTGTCTTGGGCTGCTTTGACTAAAGCATGCGCAAGATCAAGATTGTCTACAACCGAGAATAATGTGCGATTATGTGTTTCATCGCTTTTGAAGAGATTGCTCAAACTTGGCATAAGCGGGATATTGTCGCGGATCCCGGCTTGTCGGACACGCCCAATACCCGTACTCTCTAAAATGGTGATTCCCTTTGCGCCCGCGCCCTCCCAGGCATCCAGAACATTCTGACAAAGGTCAGGGCTATCAAGAACAAAAACAACTAAGTAACTCATGGTTTATCTCCTTATGAATTTAGGTGGAACTTTAGAACTGAACTCAAGCGGTTGCCTTGTTTTTCGAGAATAAAACACGCAGCATAGCTGGAGTCAGTAATGTAGTTATAATCACCACGCCCACGATCACAGCAAAAATATCCGCGCTAATCATACCTTCTGCAATACCCACACTAGCTACAATCAAGCCAACCTCGCCGCGTGAGACCATCCCTGCCCCAAGCTGAAACGACTCGAGATTGGTAAACCCTGCCATACGAGCACCCAACCCGGAGCCTAAGATCTTGCTGATAACTGCCACTCCGGTCATCGCCAGAAGTAGCCATAGGCTTTCGCCAGTCAGTGCTCGGGCGTTGGCAGCCAAACCCACATTGACGAAGAAAACCGGGACGAAGAAGCTGTAAGCCAAAGTAGAGACTCCAGTTTCGATACGGTCTTTTAGAGGAGAGCGAGCAAACATCAAACCAGCCAGGAACGCTCCTGTAATGGCAGCCATGCCGCCTAATACCTCTGCTGACCAGGAATAGAATAAAGCCACTATCAGGACAAAAGCCATCAACCCTTGGCTGATAGGTAGCAAGTCTATTTTTCGGCTAAGTTTCGGCAAAAGAGTCATTCCAACTGCGGCAGCTATGCTCATATAGAGGAACATTCGCAGAGCAATCCAAAGAATGCCCCAGAAGCCTCCAGACCCAACTGCCAAAGCAACAAAAACAGACAGACCAAGCACCACCAAAATATCATCGAATACTGCTGCTCCGAGTAAGCCAATTCCCACACGAGTGCGCAGTACCTTCATTTCCATAAGTGTTTGCGCGGAGATACTGACACTAGTAGCAGCTAGAATAAGACCGATGAATAGAGCAGATTGATCATCGAAGGAAAAGGCTCGTGCCAAACCATAGCCCATGCCCAGAGGCAGAAAAACGCCCAATGTGCCCGCAAAGGCGGAAACTTTGCCAGATTTTGCAAGATCAGACAGGTGAAGGTCCAAACCGGCGATGAACATCAGCAATAAAACACCCAATTCAGCGATGTGGGCAATCGCTTCGCCCAGATGTTTGTCGGTGAAGGGCGCCCAGTGAAGCATATCTAAAACGGATGGTCCCAAAATAATCCCTACAGCTAACTCGCCTAAAACTGAAGGTTGCCCGAGTTTGAGCGAGATATACCCGCCAATTTTGGCTGCGGCTATGATAACTACGATGGCGATCACGAACTGTAAAAATGGTGTCATATGTGTTTTTCCTTAACTAGTGGATAAAGATTAAGTATTCGAATTTGATTATTCTTTCATTTCTTGTCGTGAGTTTACAAAGTCACGTATTATCCCAACCTCGGCGATGCGGAGGTTTTCACGTTTGCGGACTATAAATGTATAGCCAAATTTTTGAAGCTGGTCTCCCTCAACAGGCACGAAGCCTAATTCGTTCATTATGAATCCGCCAATTGTTTTATATTTACCCGTTGAGAGGAATTTGACGTTTAGTAAATCGCTAATTTCGAGAATCGAGGTTTGCCCAGAAACGACCCATTCACCTTCAGACTCTTGTACAAAAGAGCGAGAAACAGGACTATGTTCATCTTCGATCTCTCCAACAATTTCTTCTAGCAGATCCTCAAGAGTTAATAACCCATGTGTTCCGCCAAACTCATCGACGACAATGGCTATTTGACTACCCGTTTCTGTAAGGAGATCAAAGGCTCCCGGAAGTGTGCTATTACTGGGGATGAAACGAATAGGACGGTAATATTGGTTAAGGCTTTCACTTTCGCTTGCCCAAATAAGGTCTTTGATATGTACAAACCCTATGACTTGATCGATATTATCGCGATAGACAGGGTAACGTGAATAACCAATACTCTTGGCGACTTCAAGCGCAACAAGGGTAAATATTTTTTCGTCAAATGCGATGATTGCTGTCCGCGGGGTCATCACGTCGTATAAACGGCGTGTGGTGTAATCAAAGATACTGCTAATTAATTTCTCCTCTGACGCTTGAATAACACCCTCAGAAGCACCTTGTTTGACAAGTAACTCTATCTCTTCTGGGCTAGTAGATGGAACACTCTGCTCTTTATATCCGATTAGCTTTAGTACAAATTCTGTTGAAGTAGATAAAATCCTCATGGGTAGATAGGCGAGGCGAGAAAGAGTATTTAACGGGGCAGACAAGGTAAGTGCCATTTTCTCAGCATTCAACAAAGCTAACCGTTTAGGAACCAATTCGCCAAACACCAGCGTAAAGTAGGCAATCAACAGAACGACACCCGTCAGGGCAATTCCTTCAGCATAGGGCCTTAGCACCGGGAAATGGGCAATCTGGGGAGCAAGAAAGCGAACAATCCCAACCCCGCCAATAGCTGATGCCGTAGTGCCAACCAAGGTAATCCCAATCTGCACCGTGGAGAGAAAATCTCCTGGATTATCTTGAATACGCAGTGCTAAACTTGCACGCTGGTCGCCATTTTCGTTTAAAGTTTTCAGACGAGTTTTTCGGACCGTTAGCAAAGCCATCTCTGCCGCTGCAAAAAAACCATTCAGCAGGATAAGGGCACTAATCAGTAAAATATCAGATAACATCAGTGTTTTCAGGAGCGATTACGTCGCTTGAACCATTTCTCGACTTCTACAGCACCAAAAACGACGATACTCAATCCCAGACTAATTGACAACTCAAAGGGTGGCAATGCTGTAGTACCAAACCAGGCTTGAGCTGGCGTCCAATAAGTAATGCCAAACTGCAAAATAAAGGTCAAAGTGACCGCGGATAAGAGGAGTTTATTAGAGAATAATCCCAGCTTGAAGAGTGATTCTTGCTCCGAGCGAACAGCCAGCGCATGACCCATTTGAGAGAGGGTGATAGTAGTAAAGACCATTGTGGGCCAATGGGGATTGTTGGTTTTCCAACCCCAGAAGCCAATTCCTAAAGCAGCCAATCCCATCAGAAGCCCAACCCATAAAATATGGCTACCCATCCCTCGGGCAAAGACGCTTTCATTGGGGGCATAAGGTTTACGCTGCATGGTATTAGGTTCGGGCTGCTCAATGCTCAAAGCCAGCCCAGGCAAACCGTCCGTGACCAGATTGATCCACAAAATTTGAAGTGCCGTCAGTGGAAGGGGCATCCCCAAGAAAGGTGCAAAGAGCATGACATAAATCTCGCCTGCGTTGCTGGTTAGTGTGTACTTGATGAATTTGCGGACATTATCGTAAATGGTGCGACCTTCTTCTATGGCGCTGACGATGGTCGCGAAATTATCGTCCAAAATGACCATGTCGGCAGCTTCTTTGGAAACATCTGTACCGGTTATGCCCATCGCCACACCAATATCGCTGCGACGTAAAGCGGGTGCATCATTGACTCCGTCGCCCGTCATGGCAACAATATGCCCCTTATTTTGCAATGCCTGAACAATATTGAGTTTGTGCTCTGGGGAAACGCGAGCAAAGACTGAAACATCTTCAACGATATTTTCTAATTCACCCGAGGAAACTTTCGATAACTCTATGCCCGTCATGATATTGTCATTGTCTGCAATACCTAAATCCTGGGCAATCCGCTTGGCTGTCAGGGGATGGTCTCCAGTAATCATCACCGGACGGATTCCGGCTGCACGGCTAATTTCAACCGCTTTTTTGACTTCTGGTCGGGGGGGATCGAGCATCCCCATCAGCCCGACGAAGGTTAAATCTTGCTCCAGCAAAGTCTCTCCATTGGAGGTGATATTCTCGTCCAGGGGGCGAAAAGCTAATCCCAGAACACGGTGCCCGTTTTCTGCCATGTTGTTATCCGCTTTTTGGATACGCTGCCTTAATTCATCTGTGGCCGGGACAGCTTCATCTCCAACCCAAATTTCTGTGCAGACTTCCAATAACTCGGTAACAGCTCCTTTGCTAAAGGCAACAAAAGGAGAATCTCTCCAGGGCGCTTTCGTTTGGGAAGGGTCTGTCAGAGCCATACAGTGTACAGTGGTCATACGTTTGCGTTCGGAGGTAAAGGGGATTTCAGAAACCCGGGGCCAACGCTGATCCAGTTCCGGTTTCCACAAACCCATTTGAGCAGCAGCAACGACCAATGCGCCCTCGGTAGGGTCGCCCAAAGCGCGTAAGCTATCATCGGATGGATCTTTATCTAAAATCGCATCGTTGCATAAAGTGGCTGCTTTTAGCATTAGCCCCAAGCTGCGGGTAGAAGGCTGAGCATCCAGAGAGATTTCAGCATCCACTACAGGAACACCGCCATCCAGCAACGTGTCGATGGTAAGTGTTTCGCCAAAGATATCTAAAACAGTAACAGTCATCCGATTTTCAGTGAGCGTACCTGTTTTATCGGAACAGATCGTGGTGACCGATCCTAAAGTCTCTACGGCGGGCAATTTGCGGATCAAGGCTTTTCGTTTGAGCATCCGCTGCGCGCCCAGGGCTAGGGAGATGGTGACAACGGCTGGCAAGCCTTCGGGCACGGCCGCAACCGCCATCGCGATCGCGGTCATGAACATCTCCATTAGGCCTTCCCCTCGCAATACGCCCAATCCAAATACCACGCCAACAATAATCAGCGCAACCCAAGCCAGAGATTTTCCCAATTGAGCCATACGCTTTTGAAGTGGTGTTTGCTCATTGACAACGGTTTGGAGCAAGTTAGCGATATGACCAAGTTCGGTATCCATGCCCGTATGAACAACCACTGCTGTGCCGCGACCATAGGTGACGGCGGTTCCCATAAAGAGCATATTGACGCGATCTCCCAAAACCAGGTTTTCATCTTCCAGATTCGCCACCTGTTTTTCAACCGGAACCGATTCTCCCGTCAACGAGGCTTCTTGCACTCTTAAGTTGATCGATTCCAACACGCGGGCATCCGCAGGAATTGCATCTCCAACTTCCAGGATAATCACATCTCCCGGCACCAGCTCTCGCGCAACCAACTGGATGACGCGACCATCTCGGCGGACTTTGACTACAGGTGCAGCCATTTTCTTGAGCGCAGCCATCGCCTTTTCTGCGCGGTATTCCTGAACAAAGCCCAAGGCAGCGTTGAGAACCACAATGACAACGATGGCGACTGCATCTTTCCAATCGCTCACAATCACGGAAATAATGGCTGCGATAATCAAAACAACGACCATTGCTTCTCGAAATTGATCAAATAAAATATGCCAAGGGTTTCTCAAGCCATGCTCAATAAGTTCATTCGTTCCAAATTTGGAACGACGATTTAGAATTTCAGTTTCAGATAATCCAGAATCAGGTGCAATTTGTAGTATGTCACAGACTTCTTCAGTAGTTTGTGTGTGCCAATGTGTTTTTGAACTCATAGTTTTTCCTTGATTTAAATTTGTGATGTATAGCTCATTTGCAAGCATGATTGACTTGCAAAATGATTTATTTTGAGAGCAAAGCGAAAGCCTGTAAAACCAAAGCCAATCTATCTTGGTGCGATAACCAGCCATTGCGGGCAATTCGTAGCGTGCTGGTAGCTTGGTAAAACCTGGCTCGATATAAAAGACTTTCTTTTTCCCAATGAGAATGCAGTTCATTGCAATAGGCAGTCGCTAAATAGTTGGTAAAAACGTTCCCTTCTGCAAAATCACCGCCATGCTGATTGACACCATGTGTTACTTCTGCCATCAAGCGACCTAAATCCGCTGCCTGGTCCGTTTCTTCACTGCGTTCCAAATCAATGGCTACCACACCACCTTCTGGGGGAAAGATAAAATTAGAGCTAGTGGCATCTCCGTGAATCTGAGTAGCTTGGTAATCCCACATTAGGGGATCTGTAGTCCATTTTTCAATGAGATTTCCTATTCCATTTTGGACATTGGGATAGTTTTTCAACACCCCATATTTAGCCAGATTATCGACTAGCTTATATGCGTAATCTGCTGCCTGCCCGAAATCGGACGTGGATTTAGGCTTGCTACTGCTCTCATGCAGTTTCGCTAAAAAAACAGCAGCAACTTCGAGGGTGCGATGCAATTCTCCCGGCTGGCTACGCCGAATCGCTATTTTGTCTTCCAAGGTAAGACCTTCTACAAACTCTAAAAAGATAGTCCCATTCTGTAATCCCAGCGGTTGAACAGAACGAAGTTCTTGCGAAGCGTCTAAATCTTCCCATATTTGCTTGGTTAAGCGATATTCGCGTTCTGCGTGCCTAGTGGCATCTTTTCCCGTTTTTGCTGCATGAAATTTGGCAACAATTTGCCTGCCAGTTTCTGCTTCACGGTAAATATACGCGGAAGGTGAAAGCCGAGCAATCAGCCAACTAGCATGAGCAACTTCCTCGTCCAAGAAAGACGCGGTTATATAGTCTGTTATGGGGTCAGGAGCAGGCAAAGAGAACCAGTTCCGTATCTGATTTTCTCTGGGCACTACAGGAGGAGTGAATAGAGTTGTTGGAGGGTCTATCAAAGCAGTATTCACAATTATTTTCCAGAGATGCTTTCAGGAGAGTAAGGTTGCCGCAACTTAATAGGATCGGTTCGTTTTTTTGCACTTATGCGCAGATTAATCATTTCGACAAAGATAGAAAATCCCATCGCAAAATAGATATAACCTTTAGAGATCGGCTGGTGTAATCCTTCCATAACCAAAGCCATACCGATTAGCAGGAGAAAGCTGAGAGCCAGAATTTTTATTGTTGGTCGGCGGTTGACGAAATTGCTGATTGCCTCTGCTGAGACAAGCATAATAATTATAGCAATGACGACAGCAGCAATCATCACGCCAATCTCATCTACCATCCCCACTGCGGTGATGACAGAGTCAAGTGAAAACACAATATCCAGCAAAAGAATTTGGACAATAACACTAGCAAAAGATGGTGAAATTCGCTTGTTGGCGTGACCCTCCTCACCCTCTAGCTTATCGTGAATCTCACGCGTACTCTTTGCCAGCAAGAATAAACCGCCCCCAATCAGAATAAGATCACGACCAGATACGCCTCTCCCAAAGACGGTGAAGAGGTGTGCGGTTAGCCCAATAATCCAAGCTAAAGAAAGAAGTAGAATGATGCGTGTGACCAAAGCAAGCGAGAGACCGACTTGTCTCGCTCTTGCTTGCTGATCTTTTGGCAGTTTTTCTGCCAAAATGCTGATAAAAACCACATTATCAATCCCCAAGACAATTTCAAGAACCGTCAGCGTAACCAGCCCGATCCAGATTTCAGGATTTGTTAGCCATTCCATTTATCTATTCTCCTTTTCACGAACCATATAAAGCAAATTATCTTCCACCTTATATAATAGGGGTGCCACCTGAATATTGGGATAGCACAAACGTAAACGCTTAGCTTCGCTTAAAACAAAGTCAATCTCATTTTCAATTTCAAATATGGGGGCAAATTGCATGAAATGTTCTTCTGCCCTATCTTTTTCCCATCCAGTTTTTTCCACAAGACCGCTTATAAATTTTTCTTTCTTCGCAGCCAAACCAACCATGCCGCAATTATTATGCCCTATGAGCGCGATTGAACTCACTCCACCAACCGCGATAGCATAAGAAACCTTAAATTCACTATGTCTCAGATTACCTCCACCCGAACGAATGATATAAGCAAAACTGTCGGGTATTCGCAATCGTTTGCGGTTATCCATGCACATGCCAATCAATAGACGCGCTTGTGAGTAATCGTCAAGAGGACGATTGAGATTATGGTATTCAAACAAAAGCCCAATCGGAGTGTCTTGGTATTCTGAGGCAATACCATCTAATGTAGATACGGAAATAAGTCGGTTCATAGGTCAAGGGAAAAGCGGGTAAAAAATCGGCAAAAAAATCATGGTAACGATGAAAAGAAAAACCGTCAGCAATGCGCCCACACGAGCATAATCGAAGAATTTATAGCCACCAGGACCGAAAACCAAAACATTAGCTTTATGACCAACTGGGGTCAGGAAACTGGTTGCAGCACCAATCACGACAGCCAAAGTAAATGTCAGATGATTGGCGCCCAAACTCATTGCTGTATCAAGTGCAATTGGAACTACCAACACCATCGCCGCAGCATTAGACATGGGCTGAGTAATCAATGCAGCTAAGAAATAGATACCAGCCAATGCAGCCATCGGACCCATACCACCAATAGTGTTCAGCATTAAGTCAGCGATATATTTGGCTGTTCCTGTCGCTTCCATAGCAGCCCCCAAGGGCAACATGCCAGCTACCAAAAAAACGGTGCGCCAGTCTATACTGGCATAAGCTTCATCCATACTCAAGCAACGGGAAATAACCATACCTACCGCTCCCATCACCATTGCCAAAGAAATATCTATACCTGCAAATAAGACCAATCCTATTACGAGCAGCATCAACGCAACCGCGATGGGCATCTTGCGGCGACGGTCTTCAGGAATTTTGAGCGGCTCTAAAACCAAAAAGTCATTCTTCTCTTCTAAAGCAGATGCGCGGCGACGCGGACCCTGAAGAATTAGGTCATCTCCAAATTTCAAGTCTAAATCGCTCAAACCTTCAGTGATAATTTCTCCCTGCCGTCGAATTGCCAGTGCCGTAAAGCCATAATGCTCGCGGAAATTTAACGAACGCAGACTACGGTTTTCCACAGATGAGCGCGGTGCCAAGGTGGCTTCCACAATACGCATCTCTTTTTCGCTAAGTTTATCTAATTCAGCGTGTTCTTTATTTTCGTTAGCAATTTCCAGCCCTAACTCTTCTCTTGCGCGCAACAGGTTTTCGGTGGAGCCTTCAATCAATAAAATATCATCTGGTAGAAAACGTGTGTCACGCGTCAAATTTATAATAGTTTTATTTCCCCGCGCCACAGCTATAACGGTTAAGTTATAGGTTGCCCCCAGTTCAGAGTCTAATAAAGTACAGCCTATCAACTTTCCATTCGGCAAAACGCGCATTTCGCTGATAAAGTTGCGTAAGACCTCTTTTGCTTGTGCATCTCCCGGCGTTTGCCGCACGGGAAGCAAATGCCGCCCAATGAAGACCATATACAAAACACCTGTAGCTAAAACGACCAACCCGATTGGCGCAAAATCAAAGAAGCTAAAAGTGGGCAGCCCTTTTTCGCTGAGAATGCTGGTTGCCAAAATGTTTGCAGGTGTCCCGATCAGCGTTATTTTGCCGCCTAATAGAGAAGAAAATGAGAGCGGGATTAGAAGTTTCGAGACGGGGATTTTGGTCTGTTTTGCTACGCTGATAACGGCGGGTAACAACATCGCGGTTGCTCCAACATTATTCATAAAAGCAGACATCAAGCCGCACGTCAACATAATAACGACAATCAGGCGTACTTCACTATTTCCTGATAATCGTAAAATAAACTTTCCCAAAATATCAGCAACACCGGTCTTGAATAATCCTCCTGAGACGATATAAACCGCCCATACGGTAATGACCGCGGAATTAGAAAACCCTGCAAAAACTTCCTTCGGCCCGACTAAACCTGTCAGTCCAACGGTTATCAGCACCAGAAGAGCGACAACATCCACGCGCAATTTTTCAGTACCAAATACAACCAAAGCACCAACGATAATGGCTAAAGTGAGGGCAATTTCATAAGTCATGAATTTTGTCCTTTATGCGCTTTTACTAGAATGCCTCGAACAAACAGGGCGAGTGGGTTTTCTTGTGTCAAAATCTAAACCTTTGATTTTTTTTCTGCGGATACCGTTTAAGGCAGCTGCGAGACTCTTTACTCTCTCACTTAGGTTATCCCAGCCAAAATATAAATAAGCCGCTAAAAAGCCCAGCAAGTAAAATCACTACAAAAGAACGAATAACGGTTCGACGCAATTCGCTTGAGCCTGTGAAGAAAACGATAGTGACTTTAGAGATTGTGTTCATCAGTGCTGCAATTACTATAGCAATACCAGCCACCTGGATATCCAATTGTGCTTGGCTAGATATTTGAGCTACACTGAGCGCAACGGCATTCATATTCACCAGCCCTGCTGTTGCACTGGCAAAATAGACCCCAACAGAACCAAAAGCTTCTTGTGCAAATTCAAGAACGATCAAAACTACCGCAAAAATCAAGCCAAATTTGATCGCTGTTGAGAGTTTAAGCGGATGGGTTAACTTGACCGGGTACTCAAGATCGCTCGTACTGGGTGTGTTTTTTCGCTGAAGAAAGAAGGTGATGCCTAGCCCTGAAATCAACATTGCCGCGAGGGGGATGCTGACCACGCGTAGCAGAGGCGGGTGGATTACGAGCACCAACAACAGCACTCGCGGGATCATCATACTAGATGCCAGAATAACAGCTCGCGCATAATAAGCAGACATTGCTGGATGCTCACGGCTGGCAGAAGAAAAGCTGATCGTTGTAGCGGTACTACTCGCCAAACCGCCTAAAATGCCAGTCAAATTGATTCCCCGAGAAGGTCCCAGTACTTTCATCAGTACATACCCGCTAAATCCAATTCCGGAAACCAATACAACCATTAGCCAAACTTTAAATGGATTGAGCAGCCCTAAGGGATCAATGGCTCTATCGGGCAGCAAAGGCAAAATGACAGCTGCTACCAGAGCGAATTGTAGAGTCACGCGCAAGTCCTCCCCACTCATCCGCCGGATGACGCCATGTAATCTGCCTTTCAATGCAAGCAAAAGAGAGGTGAGTACTGCCAAAGCAATGGCAATTTTTCCCTGGTCACCCATCACCAGCACCCCAAAGAGAAAGGTTAGCATGACTGCCACCTCGGTAGTGATGCCTGCTTTTTCTTCACGACGCATGAGCGTTCCCCAATAGCTTACTGTGGTCAACAGGATTAGTCCGCTGAACGATAAGGCTATTGGCAGCACCCCAAAGTCAGCTCCCAGAAAGGCTGCTACCGACCCCAATAATGCAATTAGCGAAAAAGTGCGTATCCCGGCAAAATCTTGAGAACCTTCTTTCTGCTGAATGAACTCACGTTCCATGCCGAGCATTGCGCCAAGAAGCAACGAGACTCCAAAACGCCACCAGGGTTCAAAATCCAATAAATTAATCATCGGTAGTCTCTTCCAATTTCTTTGGAAGCCAAGATGGTGATCCTGTCAACTGGTGATAGATATAGCGTCCTAAAACCCCAGCAGAAGCCAAAACTGGCACAATGACCAATGCGCCCAAAATACCCTGCAAAACGACCGCCGCCATAATGACGATAAAAACGACCCCATCATGCATGTGTACGCTGCGAGCAAAAATACGCGGTCGTATCCAGATGCCTTTGATATTGATTAAAAGCATGTAAATGCCAACGACCAAGAGCGCAAACCAAAAATTGGAAATATCCAAATAGATAGAACCTTCAAATAAAGCGACCACAGTTGCCAAAACTGCCGCAATGGCTGGTCCTAAATCTGGAATAATCGTCAGAACACCAGTAATAATCCCTAAAATGAATGCACCAGGTAGACCAATTGCTAACCAAGCGAGTGTAAATAATGTGCCAGTAATCAGCATCAACGCCAGATTTCCTCGTAGATACCCTTGCCATATTTGCTTTATTTCTTCATATATCAGGCGAAAATCTGGCTGATATGTTGTGGGTATAAAATCAAATAGCCAATCGCGTAGCCGTCCCCAATCTCGAAGCAGATAATAAATGGTTGCAAGGATAACGAGCCCCCAAATCAGATTTTTGCTGGTGGATTCCAAAAGATGAAAGGCATTTTCAGGGATCGCGGTGATACTTTCTGAGAATAATCTGGTGATATCTGGCATCAGGTACTCAAAATTGAATTCCCATTCCAGAATAGTTATCGGCTGAGAAAGCGTTTCTTGCGTTTGAGAAAAAATCGCTTGAAGATCAACAAATAAAACTTGGATTTCGCGAATAAGTCTGGGCATCATCAGGGCTGAAAAAGCAATAAGCCCTCCTAATCCGGTGAAGAGGACAATAGTCGCGGCCCAAGAACGCGACAGTTTTGTGTGTCGCGTCAAAAAGCCAATGGCAGGATTTAGCACGAAGGCAATTAATGCGCCAATGATCAGCGGGCTAATTAACTCTCGCCCAAACCAAAGCAAGCCTGCAAAGAAAATTATCAGGACAGAGAGAACCCAATAGCGAAAAGAAATACTCCATTCTTTTGTCATATCACCTCATCAAAAAACATTTCATCAGAAAGAAGAATATCTGATATGTGTTCAAGCGTCCTTATGGCAAACTAAAAACAACCTTAAGTTCACCTTAAGGTTGTTTTTTTCTATTTTGGATAGTGCTTAAGTTCCCATATTTGCCATGCTTCTGCGAGCGTCTCTTTGCGAAGCAGTCTACCTTGATGGGGAGATCGCCGCACTATCCATTAATCATCACTTGCACAGCGGAAGCCGATTTCTGGAGCATAGTGCTGTGGGCCCGCGCTGTTGAATTTCCAAACGCGCAGATCAACTTCGTAGGTGTAGAAGCTGCCACCGCGCATGTGGCGATAGTGTTGATCGGGGTGATCATCACCCATCCACTGCCAGACGTTGCCGCCCATATCATAAAGACCGTAGGGGCTGACGCTGTTATGGGTTTCATAACCATCGTAAGTCTGACCGTTGTAGAAGCCGACAGGAGTGGTATTACCCAGTTTTCCATACATCTTCTCAAAAAGATCGGCTGAAGAATAGTAATTGGCGTAATTGCCATGAATTTCTGTGCCCCAGGCAAAAGGGCGACCATGATCATTTTCTGTGATTTCAGTGCCGCGAGCAGCCTTTTCCCACTCTACTTCGAGGGGCAGGCGGGTGTCGTAGTATTCACAATAGGCGTTTGCCCCCCACCAAGAGACCATTGTCATTGGGTGATTGCGGTAGGCATCCATGGCGGTAAACGCAGCCCCATCATAGGTCATGCGCAAGCCCTCTTCAAGTGAAATATAGAGCTTATCACCGGCTTTGATCTCTTCTTCGTGTTTATAGCCGTCAAAGGGATCGCCTTCGTAGAATCCGCCCGCGCCTTCTCGATGCCAGATAACCTCGCCTGCTTCGAGTTCAAATTCGCCAACGCTTACATCACCAGAAGCAACCGCATTGTTGAGGAAGTTTGCATACTGTTCGACGGTAACATCCGTGACCATGATCTGGAATTCGTCCACATAAGTCACGTGGTCATGTTGACCGAAAAGGAAATCGCCCGCGGGGACAGTTGCCCACGCGTCCGAATCAACGCCTGTGTTGATGTAGGGAGGCTCAATCGCGCCAACGTTAGGAGCTGGCGCACATGCTGTTGCCAGTAAACCAATCATGAGTAGGCTGAAGATAATCTTTTTCATTTGGACACCTCCTTGAGGGTTGCCTCAAGTTCGGCAAGTTTTCGTTTCTGATCTTCAATATCGGCTTGAGCGTTGGACTTCTTTTCTGCTTCGAACTCATTGCTCCAGACGCCGTCTTTTACAAAGAGGTCAATCAAGCGCCAGCCCATAAAGACCGCCAGTAAAACCAGTACTGCGCCCAAACCAAACTCAATGAAGAGCATTGTGCTATTGACCAAGGGCTGTTGTTCGATATCGGAGACAAAGAGACGTTTCATTGAGAAGATAGTCGCTGCACCAAAGGCAAAATTGGATCCAATGATGATGATCCAGCCAGCCCATTTACGTAGCTTCCCTTTGACCCCTGAAAGATCCATGAAATAGAAGAGAATAATCGTTGCGATCAAACTAGCGAGAATATGCCAGTGCCCGGTTAAGGTAATGCGCTCTTCACGGTGAGGCCAAACGCGGAAAATCTCAGTTAGTTTGATTGCCATAAAGATGCCCACGCCGCTGACGGTGAAGTTCATGAAAACCATCTGCCAGCCAGGACCAAACTTGAGCGGATCGTCAAGTAAGGCTTTCATTTTCTGAGAGAAATTGGGCTTTTCAATATCAGCGGTGCCTTCCTTGATTAATTTATCCCATGAATAGATCACATAGAGCAAGGCGGAGAACATCACAAAGACGGAGCCGACATAGATTGTGTTATGTGCCCAGGGCATCCAGACAACGGAGAGCGCGCCGAAGGTGATTGTGATGGTGCCTATGACCATAATCGGCATCGCCCATTGATGCAGTTTTCCTTTGAAGTCCATCCACTTGCCAACAATCAAGGTAATCCCAATAGCAACCAGTGTGAGCATAATGTGCAAGTGACCAATAATCGCTTTTTGCAGTGCAGTTTTATGCGGGATGCGGATGAGATCTTCGGCAAGGAAGGTTTCGTGTCCGTTCGCCCAGAAAGAGCCAGCTACTGCGCCCCAAGTTGCAGAGATCAAGGTTGCAAGAGCCATGACAAAGAAAGCAGCACGTTCAATATCCACGCCCTTTTTAGTGCGTGCGTAGGGGGTATCTTCTGGCAAAAGATATTCCTTCTTCCAGGGCCAAAGCGCGATGACCAGCAAGATTCCAGAGAAGAAGACCAGCGACTGCCCGACCAAGAAAAGCCCGTGAAAGGCAAAGTTATGCCCAAAATAAGCGAAGCCCATACCGAAGATCATCGCGAGCAAATAGCCGACGGTTATCGTGCCATTGATCATCACTTGCTCATGGCGTTTCATGGGCAAAATTTCGGTCATGAAATAGACTTCGATGGCAATAATAGTCATCGCGATGGTGTGATAGAGCATAATGATGCGACCTTCACGCTCGGCTTGTATCAAATCCATGCCGAGCATTTTGACGGTAATATCCCGTACGCCCCACTCGACCATAGGACCAGAAAGCGTGCCCCAAATTCCTGTCACGATAGAGACGGCGGCGATAGCTACCAAAGTTAGCCCTCTGGTAGAGCGGAAAAGGTAATCGAAACGCTTTGATAAAAATTGCATAAGACATTACTCCTAATGTGGCTCGACAGATTGGTTGAAAAGCTTAGGAAACAGAATACCTTAGCTTTTCTCAAGCGTCCTTATGGCAAACTAAAAACAACCTTAAGTTCACCTTAAGGTTGTTTTTGTAATTGCTCAACCTCCCTTATACACGTCACTGCGAGCTGCTTTTACGAAGCAGTCTCCGTCACGGTCAGGGAGATTGCTTACCCTTCGAGTATGCTACGCGATCGGCGATAATGCTGCCTCGCAAAGACGTGCCCGGGTAGTTGCCAAAATTATTTCAGTGGGATGAAAAACATCGCCTCGCGCGTGACCTCAACTTGCGTGCCGCCAATCAACATTTTCTCGGCGTACACGTCATCCTGTTCACGCTACGAAGATGCTTGGATGCGGCACCCAAGCCCAAATTAAGAGCGACGCGGCTTCATATCCCCCAGCTATTTTTCTTCAGATGAAGCTGGCAACCAAATTGTGAAGGAACTTCCCTCCCCAGAAACACTTTCAAACTCCAATCGCCCCTGATGGGCTGTGACGAGATCACGGGCGATGCTCAACCCCAACCCCATCCCTTGTGGAAATCGAGTTTCAGTGCGACCACGAAAAAATGGCGTAAACACAAAACCCTGATCTTCAACTGGAATGC
>JABGQU010000075.1 GCA_018648605.1 Anaerolineae bacterium
TGATGTCAACTACAAAACCTCGCTTCATTAGCTACTTGCTCGGCATATTAACCGCCCTGCTCCTGACTCTAGCTCTAGTCAAGTTCATCATGGATCCCCCAGCTGGAGACCTGCAACATCTGGTAATTTCTTTGGGTCTCACCAGTCTTATTTCAGGAGCGATTGGTTTCCTATCTCATCGTTTGGGTTGGTGGCGAAGGCTCCCTCGCCTGAGCTATACGCTTACATTGGGCTATATCCTTGCAGGGGGATTAACGCTTTTCAATATATGGGTAACTGCCCGTTTGATGTTCATCAATCAACATGACCTAGCCCTCGGAAGTTTATTGCTTCTATTTGCTGGCGGTATATCGATAGCATTCGGTTTTTTCATCTCAAACACCATCACACAAGCACTGAACAATCTAGTTGACGGAACATCCCAACTCAGCCAAGGTGATTTTTCAGCACGCGTCACCATCAACGGGAATGATGAAATAGCCCAGTTATCTAGAGCATTCAACGAAATGTCCGCTCGTCTGGAACAAGCCGCAGCAAATGAACGTGCCCTTGATGAAACCCGCCGAAACCTCGTAGCCTGGGCATCTCACGATCTACGCACGCCTCTAACCTCCTTAAGAGTGATGATCACCGCTCTGGCTGATGGGGTCGTTACGGATCAGGAAACGGTTTCTCGTTATCTGGTTCAAAGCCAGAATGAGATCACTCGGATGAGTAACTTGCTCGATGATCTTTTTGAATTGGCTCAACTGGATGCAGGATACGAGAAACTGGATTTTGAATGGCTACCGCTTTCCGATTTAATTTCCGACACCCTGGAAAGCTTCGCAGCCCGCGCCCAAGCCAAAGAAGTCACGCTAGACGGATATGTCAGCCCTCAAGTTGATCTTGTCTGGGCTGCCCCCGAAAAACTCAGCCGCATCCTCGACAATCTGGCCAGCAACGCACTCCGCTATAGCCCAAAAGAAGGCACAATCCGCCTGAGTGCAGAAGTCGATGAAGATTCGACAATAGTCACAGTAGCAAATTCCGGGAGTGAGATTAATGCCAAAGACCTCCCTTTTATTTTTGACCGCTTCTATCGTGGCGAGAAAAGTCGGGTACGTGACCAAAGCGAAGGCGGCGGTGTTGGTTTAGGCTTAGCCATTGCTAAAGGGCTGGTAGAGGCGCACGGCGGCGAGATTTGGGTCAAGAGTAAACCGGATGAAGGAACACAATTCTGGTTTACGTTACCGAAAATAAAGTAAGCGTTGAGAAATTTATCTCAAGGAAAAAATATTATGAATAAGTCATTGAAAATTTCAGGGGCAGTCATTCTTGGTCTTGTCGGCATAGCTGTTGCTTGGTGGCTATTCTCGCCACTATTTATTAGTCAATCTGTTGAAGAAGATTTTCCCTTTGAGCTTCCCAGCCAAAGCGAACTTGCCGAAATGTCACCAGATGAAGCAGAAGAAGCAATAAACGATGCAATGGAAGGCATTGATGAAGAATTTGTAGAAAGTTTGTCAGTAGAAGAAGCGCAAGCACTTGAAGAACAAGTAGCAGCAGCTTCTACGATGATGCCCGACCATGAAATGAAAGAAGAAATGCCCGAAACAGAGGCCGAAGCTGAATGGATATTGGTCAGCGAAGGACAATTCCAGGATGCAGACAATGCTCATCGTGGCTCTGGAGACGCCAGTATTTTCCAGCAAGGCGATCAGCGTGTCTTACGCTTTGAAAACTTCAAAGTAACCAATGGGCCCGATCTACACGTCTTGCTCGTTGAAAATATCGCAGGCAGCAACCATGATGGCATAGGGAACTTCGTTGATCTTGGCAAATTAAAAGGAAATATGGGTAGCCAAAATTATGAAATTGCCGCGGATGTAGATCTTTCCCAATACGAAGGCATCATCATCTACTGTATGCCCTTCCATGTTGTTTTTTCACGCGCTTCTTTTGGACAATAGGAATAGTCTAATCTGATGAAAAAACTGCTTCTTTTTTGCCTCGTCCTTGTTTTGGGCTTGAGTGCCTGCTCCCCAGCAGTTGCTCCGCCCGAAGCTCCTGCCCTTCAACCCGAAAGAGATTCGGAAGAAGAAAATAGTACAACCCCAATAATGGGAAGCCAACTCTCAGACGAAGAAGCAACTCGCCTGATGTATGAACTCCTCGAACCTAAAAATCAGATAGCCACAGATACTATTCTGGCAGCCCATGATACCCGGTTCATTGCCGTTTTTATCGAATTGCTTCGCGTAGATCAATTGAGTATTTTAAGAAATGTAAATTACCACAACCCTCTTGATACGCTCGAAACCCTCAGTGGGCAATCCATTGGATATGATTGGTTTGCATGGGTAGAGTGGTACGGAAAAACAAACCTCACATCACCTCCCGGCTTTACAGGCTGGAAAGGACACCTCTTATCTCAAATAGATCCCGAATTCGGGGAATTTCTACAAGACGATTTTCCATCTACGATTCGTACCGAAGAAATTGTCTGGGGTGGCGTGATGGTAGATGGTATCCCGGCATTGGACAACGCAACGATGATCCTAGCCGCCGAAGCAGACTATCTCATCGGTGACGAGCCTGTCTTTGGCATCTCCATTAACGGAGATAACCGCGCTTATCCGCTTCGTATTCTTGATTGGCACGAAATGGCAAATGACGTGGTAGGCGGTGTGCCTGTATCTCTGGCTTATTGCACACTTTGTGGTGCTGGCGTTGCCTACGATGGTCGCGCATCCAATGGTGAAGAATACACTTTTGGCTCATCTGGTTTTCTTTTTCGCAGCAACAAACTGATGTACGATCGCCAAACACGCACATTATGGAATCAGCTAACGGGTGAACCCGTATTGGGAAAGTTAGCAGACTCAGACGTTAAACTAAATTTACTCCCTGTTGTAGTTAGCACCTGGGATGCTTGGCTCGCCCAACACCCAGATACAACCGTCCTGGATATCAACACTGGATACAATCGCCCTTATAATCCCGGTGCTGCTTACGGTCACTACTTCATCGACGAAGACACAATGTTCCCTGTCTGGCAACGCAGCAATTTACTCCCCAATAAAGACCGTATCTATGCTTTAGAAATTGAAGACATCCCAAAAGCGTACCCTGTAGAAATCCTTGCAAAAGAACAAGTCATCAACGACACCATTGGGCAAACTGATTTAGTCATCATCGCCTCGCGTGGCGAAGTTACTGTCACCGGTGATAGCCAGCGTGCGGGCGAAGTTTTCTATAACGCTGGCGGCGAAGTCCGAGCTTATGCTCGCAAGGGAGAAACTTTTTCCCCAGCTTCAAACCCAGATACGGTGCTTGATTCGGCAGGGCGTGTCTGGCAAATTACAGAAGAAGCCCTGATCGGCCCAAATGGAGAGCTTGCCCCTCGCATAAACGGACATCTCGCTTTCTGGTTCGGCTGGTACTCTTTCTTCCCGCAAACTTTACTTTACGAATAGCCTTGCCAAAAATCGGAGATAAATATGAAATATTGGATTTGGATCATTCCTGCAATAGCTCTGCTTGGCTGTGGTAGCCCTGTTGCAGAAGAGCCTGAAAAAACGGTTCAGGTAGAGCCAACATTATTGCCAACAGTTCCCTCTGAAACCACAGAGATTTTGCCAGAAGGCGACTTCGACCTTGCGCCAGAGTTAACAAACGAAGTCTGGCTCAACACAAAAGAACCTCTTCGTTTAGCTAATTTACGCGGAAAAGTTGTATTATTAGAGATGTGGACCTTTGGCTGAATAAATTGCCAGCGGGTAATTCCCTCGTTGAGGGAATGGCATAATACATATAAAAATCAAGGTTTGGTCGTCATCGGGAATCACTATCCCGAATTCAATCATGAGCACGATTTGGAAAACTTACAAGAAGCAATTGCAAGACTAGATATTCCTTATCCTGTTGCACAGGATAATAATGGAGAAACCTGGCGAGCATACAAAAACCGTTTTTGGCCCACGCTTTACCTCATCGATAAGCAAGGAAGAATTCGTTACACTCATATTGGAGAAGGCGCATACACAGAAACAGAAATCGCAATCCAAAGCCTGTTGGCTGAAAGTTATCCCTAAGGTAAGAAATACAAAAAGTACCCAATCAAAGACAGGACACAAAGGAAAAATAATGAAGATAAAATCAGTCCCCGTAAAATCATCCGAGATCACCCCCAAAGAAACCTACCTCTCACGGCGTGACTTCCTCAAGCAGATGGGCATCGTCACCGCAGGCGCAGCTCTGCTCGCAGCTTGCGGTGCTCCAGCGGATGATATGCCCGCTTCGCCCGTAGACCCCAACTTGCCCACTGCGGAAGCAGCACCTGCCCCGCCCGATGAACTCACCGATCACGAAGCCGTCATCAACTATAACAACTACTACGAGTTCACCACCGATAAAGAGCGCGTTGCCACTCTTGCCGAAGATTTCATATCCTCCCCGTGGACAGTGGAAGTCAGCGGCATGGTCAACAACCCTAAAACCTACGGCGTCGAAGACCTGCTTGCCAACTTTACACAGGAAGAACGCATCTACCGTATGCGCTGTGTCGAAGCCTGGAGCATGGTCATCCCCTGGAACGGTTTCACTCTCGCCAGCCTGCTCAAAGAAGTCGAACCAACTTCTGATGCGAAATACGTCCGCTTTGAAACCCTAGCCGACCCCGACCAAATGCCTGGACTAAAGAACGGACTCTACCCGTGGCCCTATCAGGAAGGACTCCGTTTGGATGAGGCGTATAACGATCTCACGCTCCTCGCCACCGGTCTATATGGAGAAGCGTTACCAGGCCAAAATGGCGCGCCGATCCGGCTCGTCGTCCCCTGGAAGTATGGCTTCAAATCCATCAAATCCATCGTCAAGATCGAACTGACCGATGAGCAGCCCGCCACCATGTGGGAAACCATTGCGCCGAACGAATATGGCTTTTACGCCAACGTCAACCCCGGCGTAGATCACCCGCGTTGGTCACAAGCTAGCGAACGTCGCATTGGTGAGTTGAAACGCCGCCCCACTTTGATGTTCAATGGCTACGCTGAAGAAGTTGCGCACCTTTACGAGGGAATGGACTTAACAAAGTCTTACTAGAGATGAAACGTAAAAAATGGAATTTCACCCCACTGCAAATAGCCGCACATTTGGGCTCGCTTATCCCACTGGCTTTCATTCTCTGGGATATTGCCACCGGTAACTTTGGCGTTGACCCAATCCGTGATTTCACGCTACGTACAGGAAAAACCGCGCTGGTTTTGTTATTGCTCTCGCTAGCGTGTACACCCGTAAATACGCTTTTCAAATTCAAACAGGTTCTCAAGCTTCGCCGCCCATTAGGGCTGTACAGCTTCTTCTATGCCAGCATCCACTTTGCAATTTTTATCGGCGTTGATTATTACTTCGACTTTACGCTCATTCAAAGTGCCTTGCTCGAAAAACGCTATGCCATTGTAGGGTTAACCACAGGCTTGATTCTGCTCGCTCTGGCAGTCACATCAACCATCGGTTGGCAGCGACGCCTGAAGAAAAACTGGAAAAAGCTTCACAAGTTGACGTATCTTGCTGGGATATTAGCTGTCGTCCATTATATCTGGCTCGTCAAACAAGGCGTTCTTGACCCTTGGTATTTTGCCGCGATACTGCTTCTGCTACTGACTCTAAGGATCCCCGCCATACGCAAAGCGATCACAACGAAACGCGCACGTACCTAAACTTGCTCATTGCAGAAAGAACATCTGCCCAGCTAAAAAACTCCCCGCCTAAAGCAAACGGGGAGTTTTTCTATTTATTCACAAAGCCCTATACAAAAGTCTCGAATACTAAAAAAGCCCTCGCAAAGTAAGCAGAAAGCCCACTACCGCCAAAGGGATACCAATAATTGCGCCGACAATAGTCAGGCTTATGATCACCCCAACGATCATCAGTACCAACCCCAATATAACGGCGACCAAGCGCCCAGTCATTTCGACTATGCCTGCGATCAGGCGCCAAAGTGCAATAAAGGGCCAAAAAAGCCAGAAAGTGGGTTTATGTGTATTTGTCATATTTTCCTCCAAAAAGATATACGCTTCTGCGCAAAAAAGGATGCATGCCAAAAGAGAACGATCTTCCCCATGATATAATCCGCCGCATGAATTCTAAAAACACCCCCACCCAAAAAGAGAAGAAACTGGCAGCGTTGAAACGCAAAGAATTCAACGCCCTAACCTCCATAGTGGCTTTTGCTCTTGGCATTATGGTAGGTTATTTCGTCTGGGGATATAACGCTGCAACGGATCTTCCATCTCAAGCAGTAGATTCCCCTCCTCCCGCAGCCGAGGCGCCAAATCTTGCGCCCGCTCAACGCCTCGATGTCCCCACTGAGGGCTTCCCCAGCGAAGGCCCGGATGACGCCCCTATTGTGATCGTTGAGTTCAGTGACTTTGAATGCCCCTTCTGCACCAAATGGCATAACGAAGTTTATCAGCCACTGCTCGAAGAATATCCCGATCAGATCAAGCTGGTCTACCGCAACTTCCCATTAACCAGCATACATGCAAATGCACATCTTGCCGCTGAGGCAGCCATGTGCGCGGGTGACCAAAATTCCTATTGGGCATACCATGAAAAACTCTTCGAGAGTGAATATGGCTTAGGCATACTTGCGTTGAACGAATATGCCAGCGAATTGCAATTGGACACCGCTACTTTTGAGGAGTGTGTAAGTTCACGGCAATATGAAGATTTCGTAAAAGATGATATGAATTACGCCATCAGCATCGGCGTGCAATCAACCCCCACTTTCTATATCAACGGGCAAATTGTTATTGGCGCACAGCCCATACAAGTTTTCCGCCAGATCATCGACAGTGAACTAGCAGGCGATTCTTAGAGTCGGGCTGGGGAGTTTATGAAAAAATTCGTCGCCGTCGCTGGCAATATCGGCGTGGGAAAATCCACGCTGGTAGAGATGCTCTGCACAAAACTGGATTGGGAACCTTTCTACGAGCCGGTTGCCGAAAACCCTTATCTTGCAGATTTCTATGATGATATGCCCACCTGGTCATTTCATTCGCAGGTTTTCTTTTTATCACATCGTTTGCGCAGTCATCACGATCTTGCGAACCATCCAACGTCCGTTATTCAGGATCGCAGCGTTTACGAAGATGCCGAGGTCTTTGCGCAGAATCTTTATCGGCAGGGGCATATCCAGCCGCGCGATTATCAAACCTACCGCGAACTCTACGAAACAGTGATCGGATTTTTACCGCCCCCCGATCTGGTCATCTACTTGCGCGCATCTGTCCCGACTCTGTTGGGGCGGATCGCATCACGCGGGCGTGACTACGAGAGTGATATTGCTCCCGATTATTTATCTGGGCTGAATGATCTCTACGAAACATGGATTGCAGGGTTTACGCTTTGCCCCGTGCTAACAGTGCCCGCCGACGATTTGGACTACGTGGCACATCGCGGACATTTGAACTTGGTCGCTGCGAAAATAAACGATATGCTGACCGGAAAGAAGGAAGTCATTTTTGCGGCGGACGAGGTAGCGCGGGCAGCGGATTAGTGCCCCTCACATCTGTCATTGCGAAGCGGTTTTATCGCTGAAGCAATCTCCTACACAATCAAGGAAATCGCCACGCCGAAAAACATCGGCTCGCGAAGACAGTGTCTTATAAAGCAAAAAACCTGACAGGTCTTGGTGACCTGTCAGGTTTCTTTTTTAACGGAACCAAGCCTAAATCACGAGCGATCCGCAATTGCCTTTTTGGCGAGAGCGGCAAAGTCATCCACAGGGATTGCGCCTTTGTCTTCCCCATCCCGCATGCGCAGGGCAACGGAACCTGCTTCCATTTCTGCATCCCCAACAATGAGCATATAGGGGATTTTCTTTTTCTGCGCCTTGCGAATTTTGGCATTCATACGCGCACTATCATCTGCCACTTCTACGCGCACGCCTGCTTTTTCAAGTTTCTTTTTGACTTCGTAGGCATAGTCGAGATGGTCGTCGGTGATCGGGATAATCATAGCCTGCACCGGCGAGATCCAAACAGGCATTGCGCCTGCATAATGTTCTATCAGGAAACCGATCATGCGCTCGTGCGTACTGAGTGGCGCGCGATGGATACAGAGCGGGATTTCATCTTCGCCCTGGGCGTTCGTAAATTTGAGATCAAACTTGGGCGGCACGGCAAAATCGACTTGATTCGTCGCCAGCGTAAACTCTTTACCGATCGCGCTCCAAACCTGCACGTCGATCTTGGGACCGTAGAAAGCGGCTTCATCTTCCACTTCCACAAAATTAACGCCGCCGTTTTTCATGGCACGGCGCACCATCTCTTCGGTCTTGAGCCAGAGGGCTTCGTTGTCGATATATTTTTTGCCAAGACCTTCTTTGGCGTGTGTGCTGAAACGCATGACGTATTTGTCGATGTTGAAAATCTCGAAATATTTCATGTAGAGATCAATCACTGCCATGAACTCTTCTTCAAATTGCGCTTCTGAGCAATAGATGTGGGCATCGTTCATCTGCATCGAGCGGACGCGCATTAGCCCGAAGAGTTCGCCACTTTTTTCATAGCGATAGCAGGTTCCATATTCAGCCAAGCGGATCGGGAGATCACGATAGCTATGTGGACGTGCCGCGAAAATTTTGTGGTGCATCGGGCAATTCATCGGCTTGATATAGTAATTCGTGCCTTCCATCTCCATGGGCGGATACATGCTCTCGGCATAGTAGGGCAGATGTCCGCTGCGGATGAAGAGACTTTCCTTCGTCAAATGCGGGGAGCGGACTTGTTTATACCCTGCTTCGCGTTCCATCTGTTTTGCAAGCTGCTCCAACTCTTCGATGATGACCGCGCCATTCGGCAGCCAAAGCGGAAGACCGGGGCCCACTTCTTCGTCAAAGGCGTAAATATCGAGTTCTTTGCCGAGTTTACGATGATCGCGTTTCTTGGCTTCTTCAAGCTGCCAGAGATAGGCATCCAACTCTTCTTTGGTATTCCATGCCGTGCCATAGATGCGCTGAAGCTGGGTATTATTCTCATCGCCACGCCAATAAGCGCCAGCAATGGACATCAGCTTGACGGCTTTTGCATTGATCTGCGCCGTACTTTCTACATGAGGTCCGCGACAAAGGTCAACAAATCCTGAATGTTCGTAAATGGAAATTTCAGGCTTTTCATCCAATTTATTGCCGTACTCATCGAAGCCACCATCTTCCAGACCTGCAATCAACTCAAGTTTGTAGGGCTGGTCTTTGAAGATCTCGCGCGCTTCATCGGCAGAAAGCACTTTCTTTAGAAATTCGTGCTTGCCACTCAATGTCTTGCGCATCTTCTTTTGGATCAGCTTCATATCTTCCGGCGTGAGGGTACGTGGCAGATCAAAGTCGTAATAGAAACCATTCTCCACGGGCGGACCAATGGTGTATTTGGCTTCGGGGAATATATCCATCACAGCCTGTGCCATGACATGCGCCGCCGAGTGACGGACGCGGTAAAGTTCACTATCTTCGTATCTTTCTTGCTCTGCCATATCGAACTCCTTGTTAACAAAAAACTCTCGCCCAAGTACTGGGGCGAGAGTGATCTCACGGTTCCACCCAGATTACCCTTCTGATTTCGATAAACTCAACCAACACTCAGGGTATCTCATTGGGGGCTGATAACGGAGCCTGCCGTTTTACTTACTGAGTAATCGGTAATCAGTTTTTAGTGATCAGTTTTTTGCTTTACTGATTACTATGTACTGCTTACTGAACACTGTTCTGTTCAACGCTCGCGGGTGGTTTTCTGTGGCGGATGCTGGAGCAAGCTCTCAATCTACGGCTTGCTCTCCCTGTCAGCGACTGGGTCCACATACTCGTCCCGGTCAACACATTTCTTTATTCGTCGCTATCTTAGCTGAATGTAATTTAAATGTCAAGCAACGCCAGTATTGTCTGTAAAACCAAAAGCGGAGGCTATTTCTTTGGCAACTTCATCAGGTAGCAAATTTGTATTATTGATCTTCATATAATTCTCATGATAAAAAAAGTCATCATCTGAGTTCATTTGATATGTTTTCTCAGTTTGCAACAAGTTTTTCTCAGAACGAGAAATATCTCTTTTGGATGACTTCTTAGCAAGACGGAATTCACCTTTATTGCGCTCCAAGCGTTCTTCCAGATCGGCCTCTAATTCAACATAATAAACTTCTGCACCATGACGTTTGAAAATCTCAGTATAAATATCTATTTGCTTCTTATCATCAGATTGATCCAGCGCCCAGACATAAGTAAAAATCATCCCAGGCAACTCACTGGTTGCAACCTCTTCAAAAATCCGTTGACGAAATTCACTGACAAGGGTAGAGAATTTTTCATGTCCATAGGGGAAGAATTCAAGAATGAGATCAATGGTCATATGATTATGAAAAACCTTCATCCCTGTTAATTTAGCTAGTTCATAACCGACAGTCATTTTTCCAACAGCAGGCGGACCGAAAATTATTACAAATTTCATAGCAACTCTTTTCTAGGCTTATAAAAATACATTGCTCTAATATTATCCCAATTTCCCTTTTTGGAACATAAAATAAAAGTCGCCTGACGGAATCGTCAAGCGACTTAGTGGGCGATATTGGACTCGAACCAACGACCTTTGCGATGTCAACGCAACGCTCTAACCAGCTGAGCTAACCGCCCGAATAGCGTCCCACATTATAACGAGAGAGAGCTTTTTTTGCAACTCCAAAGTGGACGCAGCGCTTTTCGGCTAAAATATAATCATGGACAATTACCGAAAAGAAATCACTGACTGGCAAAAAACGCTCGATACCAACCTGCGCAAGGAGAATAACTGGCTTGCATTGGCGGGGCTTTTCTGGCTCGAAGAAGGGATAAATACCTTCGGCGCCGGGGCTACAAACGACGTCGTCTTTCCCGGTGACTCGATTCCCGAAGAGATCGGGCGATTTATCGTCGAAGATGGGAAGGTAAAGATGGAAGTGACTGCCGACACGCTCGTGGACGTGGACGGGGTTCCGGCAAAAGAAGCCTTTCTTCAGCCCGATCTTTCGGGAGCACCGACCCAACTCAAATGGGGGGCGCTTTCGTTTATTCTCATCCAGCGGGAAGATGGTTTCGGCATCCGCTTATGGGATAATAGCCGCCCTGAGCGTGAGATATTCCCCGGTCGGCAATGGTTTCCCATCCAAGAGGAGTTTTGCATCGAGGGAATTTATGAGAGATATGAGAGCGAGAAGCTGGTCAGCTTTCAACGAAAAAATGGCGCGGATTTCGAAGCGCAGGTAGAGGGCATGGTCAGTTTTCCCTTGGGTGGAGAAAAGTATTCTTTGCTCGCCTTTGAAGATTCTGATGGCGATCTTTTCATCATGTTCCAAGATGCCACAAATGGCACCGAGACCTACGGCTCAGGGCGCTATCTCTCGGTGGGTGCGCCAGAAGATGGCAAGGCGATCATTGATTTCAACCGCGCAGTCAACCCGCCTTGTGCCTTCACCGATTTTGCGACTTGTCCTTTACCACCCATTCAAAATACATTGAGTCTTCCCATCACAGCCGGAGAGCGAAAAGCCCCACTATAATAGTGGCTTATCAATGCTCTCACCGCTGTTACCAACTGCGAAGACAGCGCAGGAAGCAATTTGAAATGATTTTAGAATAGATTCTTAACAATGAGAGGAAATTAAAAGCATGAATGATCTAGAAAAATATTTTACAGAGAATACCGGAAAAATGATCCATAAGTGGAAACATTATTTTGAAATTTATGATCGTCATTTTTCACGCTTCAGAAACACGGATGTCCACATTGTTGAATTCGGTGTATCGCATGGTGGTTCACTGCAGATGTGGAAAGAATATTTTGGACCCCGTTGCAAAATATTCGGCGTCGATATTAATCCGCACTGCAAGGAGCTAGAAGAAGATCAGGTTCAGATATTTATAGGAGATCAAGAAGACCGCAACTTTCTAAAATCTTTGTCTGAGCAGATACCGCGCATTGATATATTGATCGACGATGGCGGTCATACTATGAAGCAGCAAATATGCACCTTTGAAGAACTATTCCCCTATATCGACAAAAATGGTACTTATCTTTGTGAGGATTTACATACATCCTATTGGGCAAAATGGGGTGGAGGCTACAAAAAGCCAAGTAGCTTTATAGAATACAGCAAAAAATTTATCGATTACATAAACGCTTGGCATTCTAAAACTATCAAGCTAAAGGTTACGGAATTTACTAGATCAGTGCATTCGTTGCATTTTTACGATAGCATTCTTGTCATTGAAAAGCGCCCTATTGAAAAACCATTCCAACTAAAGTCTGGAGAGCCAACGCTTCCACAAAAGAGTCTCTTGAAGCGTGTTGAAGAAAGATTTCTCAAGAAATGAACTACCCCGCCGCGAGCGGACGGGGTATCGCTCTCCAAAGTAGCTTGAGCTACTATACAAGGCAATAAAGGTATATCTAACAACATATACAAATTCAAGCAAGAATCACGCCGCAAGCGGCGGGGTATTGAACCCTTGTAAAGAATAAAGAAACTCCACAACTGATCAGGTTGTGGAATTTTGTCTAATGAGGATAGCATATTTAGGAGGCTTACTGGCCTTCCAAAGTATCTGAATAATTAAACTTTTCTGCTAACCTCCACCATGCGCGTTCTCAGTCTATGCCAGCGCCATTTTCGTTGTGTCTTCTTTCCAGTTCCATGCCAAGCGGAGAATCAGCAGTAGCGCAGCGATCTCGATTACAGCAAAGAAAACGTTATCAAGATCAGGCGCCATGTTGGTTCCGATAGTACTCACAATCATGAGCACACCCATGACAATGTTGGCTAGACGGTTCGCCTTGAAACTCAGGAATTGAGTGAGTAGGATGATGAGGAGGGGAACTGCGATAATGAGCCCCCCTATCAGCATTATGCCCTCTGTTACCTGAACGCCACCCACGACGCCTGTCATCGCCTCTTCGAGGAATCCGGGGCGTCCAAATTCATGCAGATCACGGAAGATCATACTGAAGAAAACAAAGACCCACAGGGAGGATAACTTTGCTCTCTTATCTAAATCGTTCATCGTCAGTGTCGTATTCATGTTTACTCCTTGCAATACCAATATTTTTTTCGGTTTGTTTTTTTGATGAAAATAAATTTAGTTGATTGTTTTATCGTCGGGATGCAGCCCTATTAAACCTCATCCAACTTTTTAATAGCATCTTTGTTAAAGCCCGCGATCAATAACCAAAGTCCCATCACAATTTCCTGAATAGCTAGTACTCTAACTTGATAAAGATGTAGGGTTGCGAGTAAGATGGTTGTCATGAGAAAACATGAGGTTGTCCTTTCTTCCAAAGAGAAGAAGAAATTGAAAGCAATCGTTTCTACGGGTCAAAACAAAGCTGCAGTGATTCGGCGCGCCCATATTTTGCTGAAATCTTTTGAAGGCAAAACAGATGCCGAAATCAGTGCGCTTCTATATGTTAGTGAACAAACCATCCGCCGCACTCGCTTGCGCTATGTTAGGGAAGGGCTACAAGCGGCATTAGAAGATAAGCCACACCCTAAGCCAACGCCAAAACTGGACGAGCAACAAGAAGCCCATTTAGTAGCAATTACTTGTAGCACACCACCCGCAGGACATGCACGTTGGACACTGGAGTTACTACAAAAGCGGCTGGTCGAAGACGGGATCGTTGATAGCATTGCGCCTGACACAGTGCGTTTACTGCTAAAAAAAACAAACTCAAGCCTTGGCTAGTAAAAAGCTGGTGCATTCCCGAAGTAACCGCCGAATTTTTGGAAAGAATGGAGCATATTCTCTGGTTATATGCTCAACCAGAAGATTTCTTGCACCCTTTGGTCTGTTTTGATGAGAAAAGCATTCAGCTTTTGATGCAAACCAGAGCGGTATTGGGAACTCAACCCGGGAAAGCGGCTCGTCAAGACCATGAATACAAACGCAACGGCACCCGAAATCTGTTTATGATGGTCGCACCGAAACGAGGAGAGCGCACAGTACTCGTGACTGAACGCCGCACAAAAATTTATTTTGCTTATGCTGTGCGCTACTTGGTAGATATCGTCTACCCTGATGCCGAGTACATTGATCTGGTCATGGACAATCTAAACACTCATCATTACCACTCACTCGTGGAAGCCTTTGGAAAGAAGGAAGCAGATCGTATCATGGACCGTTTACGTTTCCATTTCACACCGACGCATGCTTCTTGGCTAAATATGGCTGAAGTTGAACTCAGCATTTTATCAGGGCAATGTTTATCTCGCCGTATTCCAGATGAATGGACACTCCGTTATGAAATTGCCGCTTGGGAGAATGCACGCAATCAACGCAAAGCACAAATCAACTGGAGATTCACCACCGATGACGCACGCAGAGTTTTCAAGCAGTACTACCCTACATCTTTAGAAAGTTAAGGTACTAGTGGCATTTCGATATAAAACCCAATGCCACCTGTGTCCACATGGAGGAGGTGCAGCGCGGCGTTCGCCATATAGGGAACTGCACCGATCAGACCCCAGACGGACAGCCAGCGGGGAATCAGATGGGTGCGGTAGAACGAGATATACAAACAAATCGCTCCAATCAGAAACAGGAAGGTGCCAGAATTCCCAACGAAACTCTGAAACTCAACCAGGACATTACCCAAAGATTGCAATGTCGCCGAATCCGCTCCGCTGGCAACATACTCGCTGCCGAGGGCAGCCATCGTCAACACGACGAGAGCGACAATAAAGTAGTAGACTCCTTCTAGTGCGCCGCGGAAAATCAACATACCGAGCGCTAGTTCTTCGCTGTCCTTTTTGAAGAGCGGGTAGAGGAAAACAGTCATTGACGACAGCGAGATTCCCATCAAGAGGATGAAGAATGCCGCGCTGGTAAGTCGGGATGCATCTGCGGCAAAGAGATTGAGTAAGTCCGCAGTTTCCAGTGCCTGGTCGGTAACACTTGATGAAAGCGTCTGCCCACCCGTGACGACGGACAAAACTCCAAAGACCGTGCCCAGAACATAAAGACCACCTGCCATAGCTGAATTCATTCTGTAGGTTTTCATTTTTTGTTCTCCTTAATTTTCGATTGTTTAGTCTGAAGCATCTTCCGATTCATAAGAAAAGACTTCATCCAGTGACACGCCAAAAGCATGGGCGATGCGAAAAGCCAACTCCAAAGAAGGAGAGTATTTCTGCTGTTCAAGGGCAATGATGGTCTGCCGCGTAACACCGACTTTTTCTGCCAGTTCCTTCTGCGTCATCTCGTCATTGAAAAAACGTAATGTACGGATGTTGTTTTTGATCTGAGATTTGCCCATCTTAAAACCCCTTTCTATAAAGACGTAGACGGAAAATATCACCAGCGATCTGAGCAATAATCCCGCAAAGGATCAATAAGGTGAACATGACCAATGCCGGTTGCCCCAAGGCAAAGGTCAACATCGCCAGCAATACGCTAAACGAGTAAACGGTATTGGTGACACGAGTACCTTTCAGGTCGATCAGTTCATCGCGCTCATCCTGAATGCTCTCAACCTCTGGTTCTTCGTTACCGGTTTTAATCACTTCGATAATCGTGGATATGATGTGGGTGAGAATGGTACCGATGATCGTGACGACAATTGCCATAACGACGACAGTGACCCAGACTCCTATGATCTTATCGAGAGTGAAACTCTCGATAAGGATCAGTTGCGTTACCCTGATCAGATAAAATCCCAAAATCAGGAGAAAATTGACCAAGGTAACTGTGATATTTTTTTGTTGGAATGTCATTTTTGCCTCTTTCTGTATAGTTAAAATTACTTTATGTAAAAATTATCTTACATAGAGTATCATTGACATTACTTTAAGTCAAGGCCTTTATACAAACGAAGTTAGTTCTGGCGCTAGGCGAATCCCAAGCAACACTCTCTCTGGGGATCTATCATTTTCATTGATATGTTATTATTTGGATATATCTTGCCTAACTACCAGACTATTTATCAACAAAACATCGAACCCCACGTTAAGCTGACCCACCTTCGGCTCTGGGGATGCGGCGCGATTTTTGCTCAGTTTTTTCAGGGTAAAATTAGGTTGCGTTCACAAACTCGGCGGGACAGCTTACACCATCGTTGGGGGTCTTGTATTCGCAAGAACAGTAAAAGAGAAAAGAGATGAAAAATATTGAGCGTATACGAAAATTGTTCGCGGATGGTGACGTTACGGCAGCTACCAATTCAGAAATTAGACGAGTAACGGGCATAGAACCTCACCAACAAGTCTATCAACTTACAGCGAGATTGGTTGAAGATGGATTTTTGACATTTTCTATAAGTGGTAGGCAAAAAGTATTTTATCTTGTCCAAGGTCAGGAAGATTTGCCAGTTATAGATAAGAATTCGGCAGTTTCTGCTCAATTGCCGAATTCAATATCTGATACCAATACGCAAGTTGAAAAATTAGTAAGGATCGGATTTGAATATGTTGGCGAATGGTTACTTGAAAATAAAACCGTGAAGCACCATCTATCTAAACACAATTCGACCAAAAAGATTGTGTATGCGTTTGCTACTGAAGGGCGAATTCTTTATATCGGTAAATCTGTTCGCTCGTTATCTCAAAGACTAAATGGCTATTCAACTCCTGGTCCAACACAGAGTACGAATATCAAAAACCATCAGAATATCACAAAATTACTAGGAGAAGGAAAGAGGGTTGAAATTTATGTTTTTGCACCTTCTGAAGATGAGATAATATATCGTGGTATTCAGCTAAATTTAGCGGCTGGCTTAGAAGATAGTTTAATTACAAAGTTTCAGCCAATTTGGAATACGGCTGGGAAAACATGATATCAAGTTGTTTAAACAATGGGCTACCCAGTCACACGTTAACGCTGACCTGGCTGTCGCTGCGCCCCAGGGTATGTAACAGGTACCGATTACTGCACCTGTCAAGAGCAGTGAAAAAACTCTTGTGATCTGAGCC
>JABGQU010000076.1 GCA_018648605.1 Anaerolineae bacterium
CTGTTGTGAACTATAACATGGCTGCCAAAATTCCAGTTTCCGCTGAGGCAGGACAGTTTATAGTATAGCTGACGCGATATACATGCCTTCTTTTCTCTATAAAGCTTGTAATTAAAGTTCTTTAGAAATAACAACCCTCCTGCCTTTTCTCCGTGGCAGGAGGGTTATTATTTCAATAGCTCTCTGAATGTTTATTTATCATGACATACACTTTTAACTCTATCCCAGGCACAGGCAGAATTCGATACACAGCTATTGTAGTCAGTTAGCTGGTTACAGGATACTGGAGCCGGATCCTCTGGAGCAGTTTCCTCTGGTTTTGGGTCATGTGCGATCAATGGGAACATTGAAGGGTCAAATAGCGAACCTGGTGGTTGCATCTCAACGGCGGTCAATACCAGCCAACACTCCCGCCCATTCTTTAGTTTGAAAAAGCCCCAATAACCATCCTGACTTAGCCCCATTAACGTAGCCGTTTGCCCCATTGCCAGCATACCAACCTCGTTGCCATTGATCCATGGATTGCTTCGGCAATTAGCATTCATGATCCCCAGAAAATCTGGAGGACCAGGGGGGACTGTTTCGATAAATTCAGGAATTTCTAATTCGGCAGGGCAAAACGATCCTGGTGTTTGCACGTGGAAAGATCGCATTTCTGAAAACGGTCCGCTCTCACCAAGACCATCCCCTCTGGCTTTTACGCGCCAGTAATATGTCTCGCAATTGGCCAGATCAGAACTTGGCTCAAAGGAGGTCATTGGACCCAGTGATTGCCCACCGTTCGCAATATTTGGAAAGAAAGGGTCAGTAGACAGGTCTACCCAATAATGGGTGGGGTGACACAGAAGAGGATTGTCCCACGTAAGCGTAGGTCGCAACACCTCAATAACGGCTCCATCTGCTGGTTCAAGTAGAATAGGTGCTACCATTTCAGACGTAGCACAATCATCTCCAACGAAAAAATAGCGATAAGAGGACATGGGACCTTCGATATTTTCGCTTATTGCAGCGGCTGCCCAGCGATACATTTCCCCTGGTTGCAAAGGAGAAGCTGGGTACCAAAATCCAGAATTCGATATTGCTCCTAGCTCATCCGTGAAACCGGGTGCTGTCGATAAATAAAAATGATATTTCTGCGGGAAACAATCATATGCCGGTGAGGGTAGTGGATATGGGTAGGTGATGGCTGCATAGGAGGCAGAAAGGTTTGGCGTCGTGTTATTAACTGTGCTCCAGTTGTATGGTGTAATAAGTTGTGGTGCGATCAGTTCATCAGGCGGACAATGCACTGCTGGCAAAGGGTCGGCAGGCATATCACAGCCGTTTATGATAATAATCATAGAAATTCCCAAGAGGGTTAATAAAAATTTCTTTATCATATTTATCTCCATTCCGTTTGCGGTTATAAGAATATTCTAGCTTTTTCCCGAGTGAATTACAACAAACGGTGGTCATGTCTTATGCTCGCCCTAAACTAATGATCAGAACAATTGATACTGTAAATAGAGACATCCTCCCGTGAGAAAACTTTCTGGTAGCGAGTGCTTATTTCTATTTCTTTTGAAAGTGAAAAACCAAACTGACCTCCCCCTATGTAGATATAAACGGATTCAAATTGACAGATATCGGCAGTCACATCAGGCGCTAACCAACTTATATCAAAGGGACGTTTTTTTGTTTTTCGCCCTGTTAGTGGCTGGATCCAAATCCCCGCATCTGTGCCGAGTAAACGGTCGCTAACCCGTAATCCGGGGATGAAAAACACCGCATCGCTCGGGACATTTAAATTGATCCAGTTATAAGCAGCAATATCTTGGTCCCTGACATATCCGCAACACGGATCAGGATAATACGAGAGTTGAGTCGCATTTAAAAGAAGCAACAAGATGATCGATGTAATTACACCTTGTCTCAATAGCTTTTTATCAATAAGCGCTTTTGCTAAGCCCGAAATACCTAAACTGCCCAAAATAGCTAAAGGTAGAAAGAGTGATGTTTGTACAAAGGTGCGGTCAAGTAAGCGAGAGCTGTAGTTCTGTAAAATAGTAGGTGCTGATAGCTCTGTAGTAAACCCAATTCCGAGTAAATAAATTATTGCTATTAGTGTTAAAGAAGGGAAGAAATGAAAAGCAAAAGGAAGAAGCAGGGCAGTCCCAATAAGAATCCCAAAATAATTGCTGTAATATCCCTGAAAAAATATTTCCCAATGAAACCAAAATATAAAAAGGATACTCCCTGCTAATAAAACCATTTTGGTGATCTTATTCTGAGCCATTAATTTATCTGTGAGTTGAAGAGTAAGATAATGGGAGAGAATTACCACGGTAATACAGATCAGAATACGGGTATGTAAAAAAGTAGCCCCAGCTACGAGGACTATGCCAAGTAAAAAGATTTTTTTACTTATTTTCTGTTGCTTATGCCCTAAAAAGTATAAAACAGCTAGAAGGGCAGGGAATACTGCTATGCTTGCAACGGCTGGATATTTACCCCAATTAACCGCAAATGCTGGCATTTGCCAGCCAAACCCCGCGAGTAAAAAAGCGATCCAGGCTGCTGTTTTATCTTTGGTGATCCCACCAACTAAAGCAAAAACGGAAAAAGGTGTGATGACAAGAAATACCTGCCCCAGTAACGCGAGCAGAAGGGGAGTGCCAAGCCCAGAAAGAATGCTCATCCATGCTGTAAAACTGTGAAATCCAAAGTGGTAGTAATGCCCAATGATCGAGTAAAAAGAAGCCGGGGCTGAGTTTGGCGCAAGAAAATCCTGCACGATCATATAATGCTCTGGAGAGTCGCTGTATGGTGGCATCAGCATATTTTTTAGAAAAGCCAGACGGGTAATTAACAGCACAGAAAATGCTATCAAGTACAGAGCATTTGAGCGCAAATCTGATCTTCGTCTTAGATGGAAGCCAAAAAGGATCGCACCCAAGCCAAAGAGAAGCCAACTGCTCACTATTAGGGTGTCTGGGAATATTCGTGCCAGCAGAAGTAAGGCGAATGAAAGCAGAGAGAGCGCAATGACGCCCAAAGGCAAGCTTAAGGGGAAGAATAGCCAGTCTTGTCTATGTGCTTGTGGCAGGTTGTTTATGAGTAACCCTCCAAAACCAAGCGTTAGCACCAAGACAAGTAAAATGATTCTCCAATAATGTCCCGCCACGATCATCCCATCCAGCACTATGTGCATTTCGTGTTCCTTTGACCCTGTTAGTTCATTGTTCTTGACGTTAAGGAAGGTAAATAATTTACAATCAGGAGGCTTTCTTTAGGTTGCTTGCCGATTGACCAGATAAACGCCTAAAAGGATGACCGCCCCGCCGACCAATGAAACCCAAGTGATCGGCTCTGCCAAAATAGCTGCTGCGACGATGACTGCCACCAGGGGCTCCAAATATAGGAAGGCACCGACCTGTGACGTGGCGATCTTTTGTAACCCATCGTACCACGCGATATATGCCAGCCCCGAACAAAAGATGCCGAGAAATATTATTCCAGCCCAGCCGTCGGTGCTTAGTTTTGAGATTTCATTCCAGTTGCCGCCAGCGAAAAAAGCGATGGAGGAGAAAAGCCAGCCAAAGGTCATTACATAGAACATCATCCGTGCGGCGGGGTGGGTTTTTAGCCCACGCCGAGAGAGGGCGGAAAAAATTGCCCAGTTGGGTGCGCTGACCATAATCAGGTAATCGCCCGGGGTTCCGAAGTTGGCGGAGAATATGCTTTTCAGTTCCCCGTTGCTAACAACCAGTAGCACGCCCAAAGTCGCGAGCGCGATCCCGGCACTTTGTCCCCAGGTCAGCTTTTCTTTTAGGATGAGCCATCCCAGCAACGCCATGAAGATCGGGGTTGTGGCAACGATCCAGGCGGTGGTGGAGGCTTGGGCGGTCACTAATCCTGTGGATTGAAGCCATTGATGCTAGGTGATGCCGAGAAAGCCAAGCAGGGCGAAATAAGCCCATTCGTTTTTCGCAGGCAGGGCAAACTCGCGCCGCACAGTGACGGCAATGCCGAGAATGATTACACCCATTCCGAAACGTAGCCAAACAACGGTAATCGGTGTGACTTCTTGTACGCCAATTTTTGTCGCGATGAAAGATGCGCCCCAGACAATTACGGCGAAGAGGACTTCGAGATAGGGAAAGAGTTTTTCTTTTGACATCATTTTCCTCGGGTTTTGAAAAGTGGCGAGAATTATACTCGCATGTATAGCGCTTGCGGTTATAATAGAAGACGGAGGAAGAATATGGAAATTACTTGGTATGGACATTCCTGTTTTCGATTAACAGAGCGTGGTTTAGCCTCTGTAGTCACAGACCCTTTTGATCATGAAGTTGTAGGGTATAAGGCACTGAAACTGAAAGCTAATATTATTACTGTTAGTCATGATGCTCCCGGGCATAGTTTTTCAAGTGCGGTTAAGGGGTATTCGCATCTTCTTAACGGTCCCGGGGAATATGAAATCGGTGAAGTTTTTATCACTGGTGCGCGTACGAACGGGCGTAAAGAAGAAGATCAATCTCGTAATACGTTGTATGTTTTTGATTATAATGGCATTACTATTGCCCATCTTGGCGATTTGCGTGCTGTCCCGACTCGTTCGCAAGTAGATGCCTTGGGTTCTGTAAATGTAGTGCTTATTCCCGTTGGTGGGGGCGGGGGATTGAGTGCAGCAAAAGCCGCAGAAGTTGTCAGTGTTTTGGAGCCAAATATTGTTATTCCAATGCATTATGCAATGCCAAATGGAAAGTTGCCCCTCGATCCGCTCGAGAAATTTATTAAAGAGATGGGTTTGGGAACAATCGAGCCAGAAAATATGCTCAAGGTTACAAAGGGAAACCTGCCTGAGGAGACGCGCGTCGTCGTACTCAATTATCAAAGCTAGGAGTTTCTTGTGCCAGTCAAAATTTTGATGACATGGGATATTGCCCAGGACAATGAACAAGAATATTTCGAGTTCATTATTAGTGAGTTTATCTCTGGTGTTCAGCGGCTTGGGTTTCAACCCCTCGACGCATGGGCAACGCTCTATGGTGAGTATCCCCAAATCCAGGTGGGGATGATCGCTTCGGACGCCGAAACAGCCCAACAGATGCTCGATTCTGCTGAGTGGACAGAGCTGCGTGAAAAACTCTTTAGCCATATAGAAAACTTTTCTTATAAGATCATTCCCGCACGCACGGGGTTTCAGTTCTGATACGCTGAATATGTGAAAACAATAAGATTTTCTGGAAAATTTAATTCTCATGCTTGTAAAAGAAAAAACTAAATATTGGTCGTTATTCTTTTTAGCAGCCTCCCTTGAGGGAGGTTTTGCTTTATTTGCGCTTTTGCAGATTCCTTCTGGCGATGTGAACAGCTTTTTCTTGGGCTTATCTGCATCACGCTTTTTTATGGTAACGAGCTTGCTCGCTGCAACTGGATTTTTTGGGTGGTTAGCTGTAGCTGCATGGCAGAAAGCCAATTGGTTAGAAAGATGGCTTGCTCCAGGATACTCTTCAAAAGGTTTAATTAGGATATCGTCTTTTCTCTCGTTAGGTCTCACACTCGCGCTTTTTTTGCTGCGTTATTATGACCCCGAACGCTTTTTACCACTTTTTACGCGTGCTAAACCCTTGGGCATATATTTACTTGTTCTTAGTCTGCAAACAGTATTTTGGTTGCTTGTACTTCAATTAGGTTTACAGGTTGAAATAGCCAGGTATAAAAAAGTTTTCCGATCCACAGGGTGGATTTTTTTGATATTTCTGACGGTTTTTGCATTTGTTGCTCTAACACGTATCGGGCTTACGCCAGATACAGCATACTGGGCAGAACCAGGAGTTGCTCTGCAAGGGTGGCAGTTTGGTTTGGCATTATTGATTGGCTTTATTACGTTTTTAGTGACCATACAGTTTTCTACGTATCAGAAAAAGAGTGACCTTCTTCTTGCTTTCTTGGTCTGGGGGATTGCAGTTGTCATTTGGTGGAGCGTTCCAATGGACGTTCTTCGCAATAGCTTTTACGCCCCCTATGCTTACCCGCTTGATACATCGCTTCCTTATTCAGATGCCGGCTTTTATGATTACCTTTCTCAAGGGCTTTTATTAGGGAACGGTTTTATTACCAAGATACCTCCTCGTCCGCTATATATTATCTTTATAGCAGGATTACACGCCCTTTTCGGTCTTGATTACACAAAAATCCTGTTTGTACAAACCCTTCTTATTGCTCTTTTCCCCGTTGTACTCTATTTTCTTGGCAAGATTATCCATAGTAGACCAGCGGGCATCATAATTGCACTATTTGCGATATTTAGAGAGTGGACGAACATTCTCATTTCGTCACAAACACGCGTTTCAAACACTCGCATGATATTGACAGACCTCCCGACCGCGCTTGTCCTCAGCTTGGCAGCTCTGGTTGTCATCTACTGGTTCCAAAGAGCAGACCGCCAACCCTTGCGCCCTCTTTTGGCGGGCGGCGTTTTCGGGATGTTATTGCTCCTGCGCACGCAGTCCATGCTTATTTTGCCCGTTGTTATTCTTGTCGCTTTGCTTGTTTATCTCCCGCGTTGGAAAGAGTGGCTTTTCGCGAGTTCGATTTTTCTTATTGGTGTCTCTTTTAGCATCGCTCCCTGGCTGATCCGTAACGCCTCAATAACTGGCAAAATAACCTTTGATGATCCATCCCAACTTTCATTGCTTTCTAGTCAGTATGGCTTTTCAGGCACCCTTAACTCAGATGGATCTAATTTTGAAAATGAAAGCATTACCAATTCAATTGTCGACTTTGCTCTTCAAAACCCGGCTTTTGTAGCAAGATTTATTTCTACACATTTTCTGGCAACTGAGATCAATGGTTTGCTGGCAATACCTCTTCTTGAGCCTTTTTATGGTTTTCAGGAACCCGTTAATATCTACTGGATGGACTGGGACGGAAACCCAAGCCTTTCCAATCAGTTTTTGCTGGTTTTCTATCTGGCTATGATCGCCCTCGGCATCAGCGCAGCATGGCATCGTTTACGCTGGATGGGGCTAGTGCCTCTAGTATTTAATTTAAGCTACGCTCTTTCTAATGGCGTTGCACGCTTTTCTGGCTGGCGATATGATCTCCCAGCTGACTGGGTGTTCTATTTTTATTTTGGTATTGGGTTTATCGAATGCCTCATTATTCTCAGTTCCTTTTTTGGAATAGGCAGCGAAAAAACAGCATCTCGGGCTCAGAAAACGACACCACCGTTGCAGCGGTCTTCTTTACCCCTCTTTTTGGTTTCTGCGTTTTTCATCCTTATTGGGCTAGTTCCTGCCGTTATTGAAAAAGCTATCCCCACGCATTTCGAACCTCTGTCTGAAGAAGAGCTCATAACAAAAACAGCTCCTTTTTCTGCCGATCTTGAAACTTTTTTCGCTCAAGAAGATGCCCGCATAAAGCTGGGACGCTTGGTAACACTTCGCTTTTTCCCGCGATCCCAAGGACTTACTTCTTCAAACCCTTGGGCTGCTTACGCTCCCCGAGATTTTCCGCGCGTAGGCTTTCTTCTCATCAATGAAGATCGAACAGATGTAGTTTTCCCCATTAACCATTTTGCCGATGAATTTTCCAATGGAGAAGATATTATTGTCTTGGGATGTCAGAAAGAAGATCATATAGAAGCTCGCTTCATATACTCGGTGGATACAGAAGAGGGGCTCTATAGCAACAAAACACTGACTTCTTGCGACGAATGACCGCATTCGCCCCGGAACTTTTGGCTTGGTACCGCCAAAATAAACGTAGTTTGCCGTGGAGAGACCACCCTGACCCTTACGCCGTTTGGATTTCTGAGATCATGCTCCAGCAAACACGCGTTGATACGGTCATTCCCTACTTTGAGCGCTGGATGGCAAAATTCCCGACCGTTGAAGTCCTTGCCCGAGCCGACGAGCAAGCGGTACTCAATCTCTGGGAGGGACTCGGCTACTATAGTCGTGCGCGGAATTTGCATCGTGCTGCGAAACTGCTTGTTGAAGAGCATGATGCACAACTCCCTGAAGATACAAAAAACCTTATGAAATTGCCAGGCATTGGGCGCTATACTGCTGCCGCCATCTCCTCGATGGCATTTGGGCATGACGCTGCCGCATTGGATGGAAATATCAGGCGTGTATATGCGCGTATTTTCAACGTCGAAGAGGCTTTGGGTACGACGCAGGCAGAGAAGATTTTTTGGTCGTTGGCAGAGGATTATCTCCCCAAAGGGGATGCGGGTGATTATAACCAGGCGCTGATGGATCTGGGGGCAACGATTTGTATGCCACGCAACCCGTTATGTGAAAGTTGCCCTATTAGCCAAGATTGTGAGGCTTATCAGCTTGATATTCAGGATATGCGCCCCGTGCCAAAGGTAAAGAAGGCTGTTCCACATCACGTTCATACGGCGGCGGTAATTGTTGAAGATGGGCGTGTTTTGCTTGCGCAGCGTCCTTCTAAAGGGTTGCTGGGTGGGATGTGGGAGTTCCCAAATGGGCGGGTTGATGGCGACCCTGCTGAGGGGCTGGCAGATGTTATTGATAAGGGGTTCAAGTTAAATGTCGAGATTATGAATCTGCTGGTTGAAGTGCGCCACGCGTATACCCATTTCAAGGTGACCGAATATGTTTTTCGTTGTAAACTGATCCGATCATCCCAAAAAGTGAACTTGCGTTGGGTTTCTTTGGATGAATTGGATGATTACCCAATGGGGAAAATTGATAGACAGATCGCGCGCAAATTAAGTTCTCCTCCTGAAAACGAGGAGAGTTAGAGGGGGGCTAGGAGAAGAAATGCCAAATTTGATTTTATTTAACGGAAAATTACACACACAGGATGAAGGTTTCCCTAACGCGAGCGCAATTGCGCTGCGCGATGGGCAGATTTTAGCCGTGGGCACAGATGCAGAAATGCTTGTGCTGGCAAATGCAAAGACTGAGAAAATCGACTTGCAGGGGCGTAGGGTTTTGCCCGGCCTAACGGATGCTCATATCCATTTTTATGAATGGGCATTGCTTTTGCTGGGGCTAACACTTGACGATGTGCGCTCATTAGATGAAGTGCAAAATCGTGTACGTGAAGCTGCTATAGCAGCAAAGCCTGGCGAATGGATCGTTGGACAGGGCTGGAATCAAGATAGCTGGGATCAGCCCAAAATGCCAGACAAGACGGATCTAGATGCAATTGCGCCCGATAACCCCGTGATCTTATGGCGTAAGGATTTGCATTTGGCGTGGGTTAATTCACGCGCATTAGAAGCTGCTGGCATCAACGTTTCCACGCCTGATCCGAATATGGGCGTGATTCAACGTGATGAAAAAGGTGCGCCAAATGGTTTGCTGAACGAGTTGGCGATCAATTTGGTGCGAGCGGTCATGCCTGTTGCTTCGGATGCGCTTTTGGATGCCGCCATGCGTAAAACGATGACGCGCTTGCATAAATTGGGCATCACAGGCGTGCATGACTTCCGGATCATGGGTGGCGAAGATGGCCCGCCTGCCTTGCGTGCTTGGCAGCGCTTGCGCAATACAAATACACTCAAATTGCGTGCGTGGGTTTTATTACCGGGAGAGTTGCTTGACTATGCCGTTGCCTTAGGATTGTATACAGGCATGGGTGATGACCTTTTGCGCATTGGCGGTATCAAACTCTTTTCAGATGGTGCAACAGGTCCGCGCACATCGTGGATGTTGGAGCCTTATGAAGACGGCGGCCTTGGCATGCCGCTTACGCCCATGTCCGAGATGGCGGAGAAGATCGTCAAGGCAGAGGCGGCTGGCATTAGAACCACGATCCACGCCATTGGCGACCGCGCTATTCGTGAATTATTAGATGTCTATAGTGAAGTTTTGGAGAAGGATAGCGATGCTGGGGGTTCGCGCCCGCGTCATCGGATCGAGCATATGCAGCATAGCCATCCCGATGATCTGACGAGACTCGCGCCTTTGGGCTTGGTCGCTTCGGTTCAACCGCTGCATCTGCCCGAAGATATGGATATGGTCAATGCCGCCCTTGGCGAACGTGCGCGCTGGACATATGCCTTCCGCGATCTGCTGGATGCCGGAACGACGCTCGCATTTGGTTCCGATTGCCCCGTTGTTTCTCCAAATCCATTTTTAGGGATTCAGGCAGCTGTAACTCGTCAACGTGATGATGGCACGCCTGCCGAGGGTTGGTATCCGTTTCAGCGTTTGACGGTTGCTGAAGCAGTTTGGGGGTATACGATGGGCGCAGCACAAGCGATCGGGCAGGATGCGCGGCAAGGGAGTCTGTCCCCCGGCAAGTTAGCGGATCTGGTTGTGCTGGAAGACGATATTTTTACAATCCCGGCTCTTAAGATCGGGAAAACGAAAGTGCATATGACGATCTTTAACGGGGATGTTGTTTACAAACGGTAGCACGTTCAAAGGTGCGCGTCGCGGTTCTATATCCAACAAAAAAGAGCAGGCTTTTCACAAAGCCTGCTCTTTTCTTTTTCTATTGCTTATTTAGCTGCAATATCTTCCAACATCGCTGTTGTTAGTGATTTCGGTCGCTCAAGAGGTTGACCGAGTGCGCGTGCCCAAACATAGTTGGCGGTTACGCCAAGTGCACGTCCCACACCGAAGAGAACAGTGTAGAAGTCAAACTCGGTGATGCCGTAATGATATTGAAGTGTGCCTGAGATCGCATCCACATTGGGCCACGGGTTCTTGGCTTTGCCTTGCTCTTGTAGAATTCGCGGGACAATTTCGTTCATCATATTGGCAATTTTGAAGAGCTCATCTTCAGGGAAGCGAGCTTTTGCGTATTCAAATTGTGCTGTGTAACGAGGATCTGGAACGCGTAAAACGGCATGTCCATAACCCGGAATGACTTTTCCTCTGTTCAAGGTATCCCAACAATATTTTTCCATCTCTTCTTTATTGGGTGCGCCACCAAACTCTTCTTGAACACCGATGAGAAATGCGAGGCAATTTTGGTTTGCTAAGCCATGCAAAGGACCGGCTAAACCATTCATGGATGCGGAGAAGGCGTAGTAAATATCGGAGAGCGATGAACCTACCAGATGCATTGTATGAGCAGAAACATTCCCTGATTCGTGATCAGAATGCAGGATGAAGTACAGGCGTGCCATATCTGCGTACTCTGGATCTTCTATTCCCATCATTTGGGCAAAATTTGCGCCATAATCTAAATCGGGATCGTATACAGGCTCAGTCTTGTCGCCGTATTTCATGCGGTAAATGAAAGCGGCAATGATGCCCAATTTACTGGTCAGATACATAGCATCGTCAAGCGCAGGTCGCCAGAGTTCCATTTTTCCCATGCCTTCAGCATAGCGTTTGGCAAATTTTGAACCACCTTGCATGGATAAAATAGCTTGCGAGAAAAGCGCCATGGGGTGTGTCTCATCGGGCATGTCACGCAGAACTTTGAAAACATGCTCAGGAACTTCGCTTTCTTTTGCCCAGGCACGCTCAACTTTTAAGGCTTCTTCTTTGGTTGGGAATTCACCAACCATGAGCAAGTAATATAATCCGCCAACATAGGGCATTTCAGCACCATCGGGCTTGGGTAATTCTTTCAAGACTGTGGGTAAGGTATGACCACGGAAGCGGATGCCCTCATTTGGATCAACAAAAGAAATATCTGTAACGAGTGCTTTTACGCTGCGCATACCGCCATAAATTTGGCTAATGGTGACTTCTCCTGCTACCTTATCGCCATGCTCTTTTAACAAGGTCGTCACTCGGCTACGCCAACTGGGAAGTTGGGCGTCGATCTTATTATGTAATATCATTGGAACCTCCTCCAAAGTACAAAAAGTCGCATCCAAAAATGAGACGTGACTAGCGAATTATAGTTCTACAAGACCTTTGAGTTCCTCGACGCTTTTCGTAACGGCATTGGCAGATGCTTGTAAGGCCGTCATCTCATCATCATTTAGTTCATATTCGATGATCTTTTCAACGCCATCTTTGCCAAGCATAACGGGAACACCAAAGAAGATGCCTTTCTGACCATATTCTCCATCCAGATAAACAGCACAGGGAAGAATCAGCTTGCGGTCAGATAAAATGGCTTCAGCCATCTGTACGACAGCCATCGAGGGGGCGTAGAAAGCGGAGCCAGTTTTTAAAAGACCAACGATCTCGCCGCCGCCTTTGCGGGTGCGGGTCAAAATGGCTTCCAATTTATCGGCTTCAATATATTTTTCCAACGGTACGCCGGCGATATTTGAGTGACGGGTGAGCGGAACCATTGAATCGCCATGGCCACCGAGAACGTAGCAGTTGATGTTTTGTACGCTTACACCGGTTTCCATCGCAATGAAGGCGCTCATGCGTGCTGAATCCAAAACGCCAGCTTGTCCTAAAACCTTATTGGCGGGCAAGCCCGTCTTTTTCATGGTCATGTAGGTCATAGTGTCGAGGGGGTTCGTCAAAACGATATAAGTTGCATTGGGCGAGTATTTGATCGTTTCTTCAGCAACCGAGCCGACAATATTCGCGTTTTTGACGAGCAGGTCTTCACGGGTCATGCCGGGTTTGCGGGGCAAGCCAGCAGTAATTACGATGATGTCAGAATCTTTGGTATCCGCATAATCATTTGTGCCTGAGATTTTTGCATCTTTACCGATAATGGGCATTGCCTCTAATAGATCGAGGGCTTTCCCTTGCGGCATCCCCTCCATGATGTCGACCAAAACAACATCGGCGATCTCACGTTCAGCCAGCCAGTGTGCCGCGGTGGAGCCGGTCATCCCAGCGCCGATTACAGAAATTTTTGCCATATCTCCTCCAATGGAATATTGATTGAATATTCTTACAAAACGCTTCACGAGCGTTCTAATAGCTATCTTATAGAATACTATATTGTGCCTTTGGCGAATAGTTTATTTTGTCATATTTTCAGCATGTAATGCTTACAAGATATAAACGAAAAGGCGTGTCATATATATATGACACGCCTTTTATCAGGGTAAATAAACCTAAAGCCCTTTTTCTTCCATATATCGGACAGCCTGGATCGCCGCTCCCGCCCCCATTCCAGCGGATGTGATCACCTGCCGGAAATGCGGATCGGCGACCTCGCCCGCTGCGTAAACACCCTCGACCCCGGTTTGCATCAAACCATCAACAACGATATAGCCCCCATCATCGAGCGCTAACTGCCCCTCGAATATCTCGGTATTAGGCGTATGCCCAATAAAGATGAATAAGCCGTCAGTTTCGATGGCAGACTCTTCTCCGGTTTTGACGTTTTTTATTATAACGGAGGCAACTTTCTCATCCCCAACGACCTCGGTTACGATCGAATCCCAGACAAAGTCTATTTTGGGATTTTCAATTGCGCGTGATTTCAAGATCGGTCCTGCTCGCAATTCGTCGCGACGATGAACAATCGTTACAGAAGTTGCATGGCGGGTCAAATAGAGCGCTTCTTCCAAAGCACTATCGCCCCCGCCCACGACAAGTACTTTCTTTTCTTTGAAGAACCAGCCATCACAGGTGGCGCAGTAAGAGACGCCTCTGCCTGTTAGTTCTTCTTCTCCAGGAATTTTCAAATGGTTGGGGCGAGCGCCCGTTGCAATGATGACAGCGTGGGCTTTATATTCGCCGCTTTCTGTTTTGATTTCAAAGGGGCTTTTTGTGAAATCAACTTCAGTAGCAGTATCGAATTCAGTCCGTGTGCCGAAACGCTCAGCTTGCTTCTGGAATAATTCACCTAATTCACTGCCGCCAACACCCTCGGGAAAACCAGGGTAATTTTCAATTTCATGGGTCAACGCAGCCTGCCCGCCTAGTTCCATGCCGGTTAAGACAACCGGAGCTAATTCTGCACGTGCCGCATAAAGAGCCGCGGAAAAACCTGCAGGCCCCGAACCGATGACAAGTAGCTTAAGCGGCTCATCTCCATCTACAGAAGAGCTGGAGATATTTGGTAAATTTAAATCAAACATAACTGCCTCCGTTTATAAAAAGAACCCTGCTTTGGCAGAGTTCTTTGGGTTCAGGCAAGAAACTTATTTTACGATCGCCAGTAAATCGCCATCTTCCATGATGATATGCTCAACACCATCCAATTTGATTTCAGTGCCGGTGTATTTTGGATATAGCACCTTCTGACCAACTTTGACTACGATCTCTTCGTCGCTACCGATGGCAACAACTTCGCCGATCTGGGGTTTCTCTTTAGCAGAGTCTGGCAAAATCAATCCACTGGCGGTTTTGGCTTCGTTTTCAATTGGGCGCACGAGAACGCGCAATCCTAGAGGTTCAACATTCATTTTGATCTTTCTCCTTGAAATTTGTTTCTGCCCGATAACGAGCATTTTTTCTTTTAATGACAGCGCTATTCTATCAGATGAATGAAAGAGCGAAAAGTGGCATTGAGCATATTCATACGAAATGCTTATATAATGCCCTCATCTGTGATATTTAATGCTTCATCTAAAATCTTAAAACCCTCGGCAAGCTGATCTTTGGTGATGCTCAAGGGCGGGACAATGAGCACAGTATGCCAATGAACGGATATAAAGAGACCGTTTCTGCGGCAAAACTTTTTGAAGACTTCCATTTCTGGACTGGTCGAATCCCAAGGAGCCATCGGCTCTTTCGTTTCACGGTTTTTGACTAACTCAATAACACCAAATAAACCAATGGAGCGGATTTCTCCCACAGAGGGGTGCCCCTCTCCTAGCTCGATCAGCATCTGTCTCAGACTTGCCCCAAGGCTAGCTGCATGCTCAACGAGTTTATCCTCCTGCATAACGTGGACGTTTGCGATCATCGCGGCCAATGAAACAGGATGCGCGGTATACGTCAGTCCTGAGCGGAAGACATGCTCTTTAAAATGCGCTGAAATCTCATCGGTCATGCCAACAGCGCCAAGTGGGGCGTAACCCGATGTTAGACCTTTTGCCATAGTAATAATGTCGGGGGCTACATTCCAGTTATCTACGGCGAACCAGGCTCCTGTACGTCCGAACCCGGTCATTACCTCGTCTGCGATCATCAGGATTTCATGTTCATCACAAATTTCGCGAAGGCCTTGCATATATCCCTTGGGTGGGATAATGACGCCGTTTGTGCCTGTCACTGGCTCGATCAAGATCGCTGCGATCGTATCTGCTCCTTCGTATTGGATGATCTCTTCGAGGTGGTTAAGATAATCTTGTGCGAAATCAGCTTCTGAGATATTGGGGTTAGTGCGGTGGAGGGTGGAACGATAACGGTAAGGATCAAGAAAATGGATGACACCGTGCATCAGATTTGGCTCCCATTCGTGGCGACGAGGGTCGCCGGTTAGAGCCATTGCCCCCGCTGTTGCGCCGTGATAGGAACGATAACGAGTCAGGATCTTATGTCGCCCCGTGTAGGCACGTGCTAAACGAATGGCATTTTCGTTGGCATCCGAGCCTCCAACTGTGAAGAGAAAATGAGTAATATCTTTGGGGGTGATCTCTGCGAGTAGCTTACCAGCCAGCGCACGCACTTTGGTTGCCATCGTTGGGTTGGCATAAGCAAGGAAGTGCAATTGATCAGCCATTGCCTTGATGATGCGTTCTTCACCATGCCCAACATTTACGCACATCTGCATCGAATTGAAATCCAAATAGCGCTTGCCATTTATGTCCCAAAAATAGACACCTTCGGCACGATCAACAGGAATGGGATTAACCTTGCCCTGTGCAGACCACGTCCAGAAGCCGTGCTTGCGCATGAGAGGGAGTATTTGATCGTTATCTAATTCAAACATGAGACCTCGATATTCGATAGAAGAGAACAAAACTTTTTATGCGGCGAATGGTATCACGGTTTGGGTTTAGGGGAAAGAAAATCGGTGCAGAGTTTTGAGGCTCTGCACCGATTTTTTGTTTACTCTATGCTAGCTATAGCTGGTTCGCTACTGGTGTCAATAACATTATTAGCTGCGGCTTTTATTTTTTCAGCATATGAACCTAATATTGCCTCATCCATTTGGGTTTTTCTTAGGTTCTCTGTTTTGCTCAACCAAATACCAGCTTCTTTGTACTTCCCCCTCTTTATAAGTGCTGAAATATATATGCGATAATAATTTATATCAGATGGGTCAATATCAATTAGCTTTCTAGATATCTCAAGGAATTCAGTGTTTTTTCCTTGTTCTTCTAATAGCCCAAGATATGGCTTTAGAGTATTTTCATCTTCTGGGTTAATCTCAAATGCATCCTTGAATGCTTCTATTGACTCTTCGATTTCTCCTAATTCCCTTTTTGAGACTCCTTTATTGCGTAAAGCAAGTGCTTTTAAAGCCGGATTTTTATTGCCAAGAGACGAGATAAATGCATTTGAAAATTCTACTAATTCATGATACCTATCAAGTTCAATAAGAGCATTGGATACCCTGGCAAACCCATTTTTAGTTGGATACTCTATTACAAGCTCTTTGGCGTTATTAAGCGACTTATTTCTGTGTTCGTGGTCAAGCTCAGCTGTTAGTGATAATAATTCTACATGCGCCCCTCTTCTCTCTGGATCTTTTTTATATGCCTTTTTATATAGGCTCATCGCAAGAGTGTATCGTTTAGAGTTCCTCATCATATCGCCAGCCACTTCAAGTTCTTTTGAGGTTGCGTCCTCATGACCGAGGATACGATTGCATAATTCGGCCTTTGTTTGAGGGTTATCATGCCCTTGGGCCATTCCAAGCAGGTCAAAGGCACTGTATTCATCTACGTTTGGAATAGCTTCACGCAAGGTGATTAATTTTTCTTGTGCATCTTGGTATAACTGATTAATCGTACTTGTTTTTTGTTCGATTTCAACTGTAAAGTGATCGAATTTCTCATTTACTTGTGTAAGCTTAGATTTTTGTTCTTGAGAAACGATTTCCAGCCTGGATATTTCAGTTTGAATGCTAGACATTATTTCTCCGAGCCTTGCATTCATGTTTCGCCTCAGGTGAAAATGGAATTTTTGGCAACAAAAATAAGACACTTTCCT